>QNDV01000533.1 GCA_003646045.1 bacterium | reverse complement strand
ATCCGGCGTTCGATGCCAACGGCCCGCGGAGCGGGCCGTGATGTAATATGATCCACAAATAGCAGAAAGCGCTCGATCCTGCAATGACAGAGCGTTGACCCGTCATTGATGATCCCGTAGGTTCATCGCGGTGCCGGCACTGCCCAACGTGCCACCGGCACGATGACGAACCAGGTTCGCCGAGGGGGATCGCTGACTTGAATCCACATTACCGCGCCGTTGTATGCCTGGCCCTGACCCTGATCGTGGCCACAGGCTGTTCTTCCGGACGCATCCAGACCGTAGCCACCGCAGACATGAGTTCCCTGGACGGTGATCCGTCAGCGGCTCCCAAACCCTTGGAATTCACGGATGTCCTGGCCCGTCACCAGGAACTGCCACAGGACGAGCGCCTGCGACGGCGGCAGGCAGCCGCAGGCCATGTCGAGCGGTGGCAGGATCTCGAAAACGAGGTCCAGCGCTCCTGGGACGGCCGTTACAAGCGCTGGTTCCTGCGGGAGCAGCCGCTGCAATTGACTCGCCTGGGGGTCGGCGTCGGCAACGCCATCATCGACCTGCGTCGGGCGACTGCCCTGGACCCTTCATATGCCGTCGCCTGGGCGGGCCTGGGCCACCTCTGCATGGAAGTGGGAGACCTGGCATCGGCCCGTGTATACCTGGAGCGGGCCCTGATAACCGCCCCGGCCGATCTGGATCACTTCTTCGTCTTGGGAATCCACCGGGACCTGGCCTGGGTACTGCGGGATCTTGCCCTGTGGAATGAAGGCCTGGCCGCGGTCCACGCCGGCCTGACCTTCCATCACGGCGACCAGGACCTTCTCCTGGTCAAGGGACTGTTGATGGCCGGCGCCGGCCGTTACGACGAAGCCCTCGACCTGGCAGTCCGCCTGGAGCCCTACTCGTTTCCACGCCTGAATTTCGTCATGCGTGGTTTATCCAACCGGAAGTCCAGCTACGCCAACAACTGGATACGCTCCCAGGCCATGCTCGCCACAGGCGACGTCCAGTTGGCATTGCACATCCTGGGTGATCTGGAAGGCATGGCCTACTGGCCGACCATGCCCCACGCGGCGCGATTCTGGCGTGACGCCGGACTGATCGCCGAAATCAACGGTCATCCGCGGGCACCGATCTATTACAGCGTGGGGTACGTCACGCGCAACTACTACGGCTACTACCCCCTGTCAGCCTTCAATGTCCGATCCCAGGTGCTGGACATGCCCAATCCGGTCATGCCTGGCTTCGCCAGCTACGGCGGGATCTACTATGTGGGTGGCTCACCCCTGACCTACACATCGAGCCTGTTGAATCGCATGTCCCTGGCCATGTTTCCCGACCAGCGGACCGATGCTTCGAATCGGGCGCTGGCCATGACGGACATCATGGAGAAGCGGCGTATCCACCCCGAATTCTGCCGGGCCGTCAGGGGTCGGATCCACTACGCCAACGAGGACTATGCCGAGGCGGAATCCCAGCTTGTCTCGGCCCGGGCACTCTTTGCCGACGACGACCGCGTCGAGCCCATGACCAGCATGCTGTTGGGTTTGTTGGCCATGCGCCAGGAGCGCTGGAACCGGGCCGACTCCCTGCTGACCGAAGCCGCCGCGGCGGACGACCAGAATGCCATCGCCTGGCGATCCCTGGGTGTGACCCGCGGCAAGCAGGGACGACTGGACGCGGCTTTGCAAGCCATGGACAACGCAGTGATCCTGCAACCGTACAACATAGCCGGGTATTTCAATCGCGGTCTGCTGCAGATGCAACGAGAGGATCACGCCGCCGCCGTAGCCGACCTGGAGACGGCCTACCGACTGGACCCCGAGAATCGCGAGGTGCAGCGCCTGCTGCAGATGGCGGCGGCCAGTCAGCGTGCCTCCGGCGAGAGCGTCAGCAGATCCCTGGGCCCGCCACCGGGTTTCGACCCCGATCCGGAAGCCCTGCAGGCAGAGATGGAAGCCAGGATCGAGGCCATGTTCAGCCTGCCCGACTCCCTGCGCGACCCCGAGATGGATGTTGCCGGCCAGATCCCGGTGCTCAACGAGCAATACAGGATTTCCGGTGATCCCGGCGTGCGCATGGTCCTGGCCCTGGCCTACATCGACCAGCGGCGCCTGCGGGATGTCCAGGATCTGCTCAGTCCGTACTGGGGAGTCGATCTGGCGCCTGCCGAAGAGGTAATGCTGCTCTACGCCGACCGGCACCTGGGTGAACAGGTACGCGCGGCGGAAGTGGCCGGCTCGGTCCTGCGGACCCGTCCCGGTGAAGGTAACCCCTATCTGTGGACCCTCGCCGCGACCATCCTGCGCGAGAAAGAGAACCCGGAAGCCACCAACGCCATTCGCAGCGGACACGACTTCTTCTCCATGATGTCCTACGGTATCGCTGCCGGCGGCAGTATCGGGATGTACGACCGCATGCGCGGTGCCTGGCACGCCCTCGGTGTGGTCTATACGCCCATCGACCCCAACTTCACTTCACACTACGACCGGTCAGCACGCATGACCCACGAACTGTCGCGACAGGCCGGAATCGTGGATAACGAGGGGGCGGGGTCGAAGTAGTTTCCGGACGAGGTAAAGCGGGGCGCGGTCGTGAATGACCGCGCCCCGTCTTGTTGACTACAGGATTGGCGACTACTCCACCCTCTCCCACAATACCTCGGCGATATCCCGCGCCTGCATCTGCTCCTGCCGGTTGGTTTCCTTGATGGCATCGCCCAGCATGGTCAGGCAGAAGGGGCAGGCGCT
>QNDV01000532.1 GCA_003646045.1 bacterium | reverse complement strand
CCTTCTTTGAACTGTATATACATGAATTATTTGCCGGTTTAGGATTCGACATGGAGCTGCATCCGCCCTCTCCCAGTGGCGTGGCGGCGCAACCTGATTTTCTTGCAACCAGGCACGGTCAAAAACTCTATATCGAAGCAACTGTTGCCGCCAAAGACAGGGTCGAAGCAGGTGAAGCTGCAATTGCTGCCGATGTTCTAGATAGAGTGTAAGCGATCAATCTCGACCGTCTTGACAACCAACAGAACCCAAGCAATCAGGTATCGGATCAGCAGCAAACTTTTCCTTCCACAACCTCGGCGTCAACTCTTCAACCTTGGCCGCCGGATGGGTCTCGACCCGCTGCAGCACATCCACCAGATAAATGAACGGGTCCACGCCCTGTAAGATGCAGGTCGACAACAGGCTATGCGCGATGCCCGTATACCGCGCCCCAACCTCGGTCCAGCAGAACATCCAATTTTTCCGGCCCACGGCAATTGGACGGATCTGCCTTTCCAGGTGATTGGTATCCAGCGGCACCGCCGGGTTTTCCAAAAACACCTTCAACGCCTTCTCCCGCTCTAAAGCATAGGCCAAAGCCTTGGTAAATGGACTGCTCGGCAGCAGGGCCTGCTCAGCCTGGAGTTTGCGCAGCCATTCAAAGAAGCCTTCCACGATCGGTTTGCTGTGCAACGCCCGCTTGGCCTGCAGTTTTTCCGGGGCCAGGTGGCGTATCTTTTCCTCAACCCGGTAAAGGTTGGCAATTTGCTGCAACGCCTGGTCAGCAAGATCCTGGTCCGAGACCAAAGCCTTGTCAAAGCCACGGCGAGTATGAACCCAGCAAGCGGCATGACATACCTCGGCGTTCTTTGCCGCGAACTGCTTATAGGCCTCGTAGCCGTCAGTTACAAGGGTACCGGCATACCCATCCAGCAACTCGAACACAACCGAGTGCGAGCGGGTCGGCGCAAAATGGAAAGCGACCTCATCCTGATCCCCGAACAGAGGCCAAAAATAGGCCGTGTTCATTTTGCTGCGACCAGATGGGTTTTTCTTTTTGCGGCCGGCCTTGATCGGAGTCTCATCCATAGCCAGAACCTGGCTCGACAGAATCGACTTCATCTGGGCTTCGTAAACCGGAACCAAAAGCTCCACCGTCCGGTGAACCCAGTTGGTCAGGGAACCACGACTGACGTGCACCCCACAGGCGTTCATGCGCTGATGCTGGCGATACAACGGAAGGTGATAACGGAACTTGTCGATTAGGAGGCCGGCCAGCAGGCTGACGTCGGCAAAGCTGCGATCGAGTACCGTCCACGGCGGTGGGATGCAGTAAATCTCGTCCTCGATTGCGTCAGCCGGCGCCTTCTTTTTGTAGACCGACCGGATGAACTCGCGAACAAAGTAGGAGCCGGGCTTCTGGGCCAAGTGGCGGCTCTTTTTCTCACCGATCTTTTCGTAATCATTAAGATCATCGGCCGCGATACCCGAAGGCAGGATGATCTGTTCGACCGGCACCGAGTCATCGAACCGCAGGTCGCCTTCATCACCGTTGCCATTTATTGGTCCAACACGTCGTTCGTGGCCGGGGACCTTGATCGTAGGTTCGGTGGCAGTTTCGGACTCTGCCTGCTGCAGCTCGCCCAAGGTCAGTTGCAGGCTTTCATCCGGGCTGACACGGCGCTCACTTTTGGTGCCGAACAGCTGGCGCTTGAACCAATCGAGTTGTGTTTGCAACTCGTCGGTGCGCGTTTTCAGATGGTCGTAGTCTTGAGCAAGACCTGCATGCGAAGCAAGCAAAGTGGCAATTTGCTCGTGATTCATCGATACTGCAAGTTCCTTGTTGCTCATCAGTTACCTATATCACAAGTGCCTGCTTCCGCCAAGAACTATCCCGTCTAAAATGAGTTTAAATTGTTTAGAACTGAGTTTTTGGGTGCTGTCCTGGCCGGGAAAAACAAAACGCCCCCGGTCCAGGCGTTTAGCGAACAAAGCAAACCCGGTTCGGTCCCAGTAGACAAGCTTCAAGTAATTGCCGCGGCGGTTGACGAACACGTAGAGACTGCCCGAGAGTGGGTCTTCGATCATCGCGTCGCGGACCAGGCCGATCAAGCCATCGAAAGATTTGCGCATGTCCACGGGATCGCGCCAGGCCAGGATGCGGCGGGTGTACAAAGAGTCCAACATCACAGACCGCTCTGGATTCGTAGGCGGCCACCACCAGGTAGATCCAGTTCCAGGGTCCAGGGGAGCTCAGGTTTTGATGGCGTGACGGGCGGCTGCAACTCGACAAAACCAGGCCCGTTGTCTTCGGCCAGCTGCTTGCGTCTCCAGCGATGGAAAATGGGTAGGGAAAGTTTTTGCTGGCGACAGAATTCGGTGGGGCCGAGATCGCTTATTTCAAACCGGCGGACAATGGCGCGCCATTGTTTGGCGCTGCGGCGAGCGGACTTTTTTCTTGGTGGGGTGGTTGTTTCCATGGTTGGCTCCTCGGCGTGTAGGTCGTGGCACCGTTGGTGGTGCTTGGACTATTTCTACACGCTCAGGAGGGTGAAGGGAAGACGGTCGAGATTGATCGCTTACGCTACCCCAACGTGCTACCCCATGGCGAGACCAGCAAGTCCACTCTCGCCAACTGTCTAGATGCCAATACGCAAAACGTTGTGCTTCATCTGCAACCGCAGCAGGTGCAGATCTCGGGGGAATGCGCTTGTCAGGCAATCTACCAACGACACTTCCCGATCCCATGCTTTTTTATTTTACCGT
>QNDV01000531.1 GCA_003646045.1 bacterium | reverse complement strand
CCCCCCCCTTTCGATGTTGTTGATCAGGATGTCGAGGCGTCCAAAGCGCGCCATCACTCGGTCCACCACCATGGCCGCCGCCTCGGCCCGGCGCAGGTCGGCCTGGACCAGCAGGTGGTCCACGCCGGCCGCCGCCAAATCCCGCCGCAAGGAGGGCAGCGCTTCCGGCCAGTCGAAATACGTCAGGGCCAGCCTGCAGCCCGCCTCGGCCAGGGCCAGGGCGATGCCCCGGCCGATCCCCTTGATTGCGCCCAGAACGAGGGCGGTTTTGCCGTCGAGCTTCATGGGGGCTCCGGAAAAAGGGAAATAAGTCCTACAGGACTTGTAAGACCTAATCTTAATGCCTACCGGCGACAGGTTCCGGCCGGGCGGGGCCCTGGAGCAGCGCCGCCACCCAGCGGTAGGCGAAGAGGAGCAGGGCCTCGTCGTCGGTGGCTAACTGTTCAATTTCCGGCGACGAAGCCGTCAGCGGATCCCCCGCCGGACGGGCCAGCACTCGTTCCCGGAACCGGTCCAGGTCGTAGAGGGCTTGGCGCACGAGCTGCTCTTCGGCCAGGGAAAGCGATTGCGGATGGGCGCACCGCTTGACGGCAATGACCTCCACGAAAGGATCGTTCATGCGATGGTAGGCCGTCAAGCCCTGGTCTTGAACCCAGGCGGCGATGCTCAGGCGCCGGCCGCTGCCGTGGCCGAGGCAGTGGGCTTCTTGAATCAGGGCGAAATGCTCGCTGAGGCGGCCGGTATCGGCGCTGCGGCGCACCGCCCGCGCCAGGGGATAGAGCCGACAGGCCGCCGGGCGGTCCGGGTATACACTGCAGCCGGCGCTGCCGACAAACGGACAAGCCATGCGTCGCGCCGGATCCAGCCGCAGCGTGGCCACCGGGAGGCCCGTTTCAGGTCCCGCATGGACACGGGCATAGCGCTCCAGGAACACTCCCGAGGGCAGTCGCAAGTGGCGGCTGAGCCGCAGCACGTCGTACGGATACAGGAAGTGGTTCAGATCGTGGCAGCACGTGTTGAAACAGGCAACCGCCGGATGGCAGGCGAAATCGAAAAGCTGGTTTGCATCAACGGGAATCAGGCGAGGTTCCATGGCCGCTACTCGTATCATTTCTGGCGCCGGTGTCAACCACCATCGCAGCGAGGTGTCCGGCCATTGTGGCGCCACAGGCACAACATGTAGGGAGACGGCCATGGCCATCGCCAAGATATGGAAGACCATCTGGTCCCCCTTGCGGACGGCCTGCCATGACCTGAAAAGGCTTGACAAGGTAGGAGGCGGGTGGTAAAAATGCAATTTGATTGCGAGAGGTATATACTTGATTTTAAAGAAGATTTTTGTTTCTTTGGCCAGTCCGAAACCCCTTGTCCAGGGGTGCCTGAGCCGCTGCTTGAATTCAAGACATCCACCGGTTGAGCGGTGATGTTGGTCTCGAACGAGTCGGCTAGGGTTGTCATTACCATAAATTATCATGACGGCGAAAGAGAGGAGGTGTAGCGCGCGCAAAAAAACAACTGCAAGCGTCGATGGAGAATTCTACGCAATCATCAACTGCAATCAGGAGGTATGTTAAATGCCAAGTTTCGTCATTCAGGAAAAATGTGACGGCTGCAAGGGCGGCGACAAGACGGCCTGCATGTACATTTGCCCCAACGACCTGATGGTCCTGGACCCCAACGCGATGAAGGCTTACAACCAAGAGCCGGATCAGTGCTGGGAATGTTTTTCCTGCGTCAAGATCTGCCCGACCCAGGCCATCGAAGTGCGCGGCTACGCCGACTTCGTGCCCCTGGGAAGCTCGATCATGCCCATGATGGGCACCGAGGACGTGATGTGGACCTGCAAGTTCCGCAACGGCGTCGTCAAGCGCTTCAAGTTCCCCATCCGGACCACCCCGGAAGGCGCTGCCAATGCCTATGAAAGCCTGCAGGGCAAGGATCTCGACAGCAATCTGCTCAGCACCGAAGAGGCCGACGGCTACACCCTCCCCAAGCCCCAAGCTACGGTGTAACGAAAATTCGGCCCTGTTTGGACGATCACCGTACCACATCCACCACCGATTTTTTTAAGGAGGAACCAATATGGCATTACCGAATAAACCCCTCGGAGAACTCAAGGCGGTCAAGGACCCTGAAGTGGAAGAGCGCGAGGTGGACATTCTCATCGTGGGCGGCGGCATGGCAGCCTGCGGCGCGGCTTTCGAGATCAAGAAATGGGCCGCCGACAAGAAAATCCTCCTGTGCGACAAGGCCGCCATGGAGCGCTCCGGCGCCGTGGCCCAGGGCCTTTCGGCCATCAACACCTACATCGGCGAAAACACCCCGGATGACTACGTCCGCATGGTCCGCAACGACCTGATGGGCATCGTGCGCGAAGACCTGATCTTCGACCTGGGCTGCCACGTGGACGACTCGGTCCACCTGTTCGAGGAGTGGGGCCTGCCGATCTGGAAGAAGAGCGCCGAGGGCAAGAACCTCGACGGCAAGAAGGGTCTGGCCATGGGCACCCTGAAGTCGGGCGCCCAGCCGGTGCGCACCGGCAAATGGCAGATCATGATCAACGGCGAGTCCTACAAGCGCGTCGTGGCCGAGGCGGCCAAGAAGGCGCTGGGCGAAGACAACATCCTCGAGCGCGTCTTCATCGTCAAGCTGCTCCTGGACGCCAACGAGGAGAACCAGATCGCCGGTGCGGTGGGCTTTTCCGTGCGCGAGAACAAGGTCTACATCATCAAGTGCAAGACCATGATGGT
>QNDV01000530.1 GCA_003646045.1 bacterium | reverse complement strand
TCCGCCCTCGCACTGGTCGCCGCTGGACCGCTGCAGGGTGGTGCGCGGGCAAAGCAGGTGGTAGTCGCGCAGGGTGTGCAGCACGGGAATGCCGCTGAGGTGCGCCGCCTCCCACACCGCGGCGCTCAGACCGACGATGGTGTTGGTGTGGACCAGGTCGGGCCGGGTGCGGTGGAGGGCCTGGAAGACGAGTTTGCGCCAGCGGCCGTCGTGGATCTGGGCGAAGTGGTGGCGGCTCCGGGTGATCAGTCCCGGCTGGGGCTCGCCGTCGCGCGCGAGCAGGTGCTGATGACCGCCGCTGGCGGCCTCGAGGATCTCCCCGTCGATGCCGTCGAGACGGCGGGCGGCCAGCTCACGGCGCGGCCCCTGGTCGAGGTAGCCGGTGGTGGCCAGGGCGTCCACGTGATGACCGCGGGCGGTGAGTTCGCGCGCCAGAAGCCAGCTCGACAACTCCGCACCGCCCACCACATTGGGGTAGAAGGTGCTGTTGACCATGAGAATGCGCAGGCTCACTTGCCGGCCTCCGTTTGGACGATGTCGACGACGGGCCGCCCCAGATAGATAGCAAAGGCCCAGAACAACCAGATGAAGGAGAGCCGGAAAGTGGGAAAAGCCACGAAGTACACACAAACGAGCAGGAATCCGGCAGTCACCAGGAACTCCCGAGCCCGAACCAACCTGCTGACCTTGCTATACAGAAGGAACAGAAAGAGCAGGAACATTCCCAGACCATGTTCGCTGAGCACCTCCAGATAAACATTGTTGGCGATGGGCTTGAAATTGTTGAAATCCGTTTCCAACCAGGTGTACAGATCAGGGTAGTATGAAAAGAAATATCCGAAGTTTCCCATGCCTACTCCCCACGGGAAATCCAGAAACATCTGCCAGGCATGGTAGGATTCGTTCAGGCGAATGATCAGCGATACGTTCCTTGTATCAACCACTCCTCCCATGAACAGCAGGCTGAATTTATCCAGCACGACCGTCTGGAACAGCCCGGTCTTGATCAACGCGGCTAGAACCAGAACACCCAGTGCAATGGACCCGTTTCGTACTGGGCTGGAAACTCCACCGACCACCAGGGCAACCAGGACCAGCACCCCGACACCCATCAGGGCCGCGGGAGAGGCGGTGATGACTACTCCCAGGAGAAGTGCAGGTAGAATCCAGCGGAAGAGTGGAGCTGGCCAGCGGCGCCCGGCGTAGAAAGCGACAACGAACGAGGTCAGTAGATACAGCCCGAAATAGTTGCCTTCCTCGAAGGGTCCGGTACGCGCCACCGATATTCCGGCAACGTCCATGAAACTGGTTTCACCGAACCGCAACAACAGGGTAGCAGACAACCCGGCCGCCAGGACCACGTTCAGCGCCACGGCGTACAACACCGACAGCAAGGCCCCATAGGTCCACCACCGGCAAAAAACCTCGAGGCTCAACAAACGGTTCTCGAGGACGTGCAGGACCAGAACCATCAAACCAATATCGAAGGCCAGGTAGGAATAATGGAAAAGGGTGTTGATCAGGGGATCATATCGACCGTGGGCCCATTCCAGCATGCTGAGGTCTCGACTCAAGATTTCGTTCAGACCCCACGCCGAGGCGAGCAGGCTCCCGAACAGGAAGACCCACCACAGCAGCACAATCCGCCGGCTATCACCGAGTCGAACGCCTTTGCCCGCCATCAGCACACCCAGGGCCAGAAATCCCGCGCCCTCGTATGCTTTGAGCGGGAACCCCACGGACAGGGTGACGGAGTTGGTGAAGGGAAGGGTCAGCAGGATGAACTTCAGTAACCCCTGAAGACTCATCTGCCGCCGTCACCCACAAAGATGGCGTCTCGGTTACGCCTGAAATATTCCCACACGAAGACCACGAAGATCGACCCCATGAAGGCCAGGACCGTCAAGATAGCCAGGGCCCGTAGCTTCCGGGGCCGAACGGGATTCTGGGAGACCGTGATCGAGCCGACCTGCTCCAGGGGAGACAGCATGTCGATTCTGACCTGTTGAGCCAGCAGATCCGCTGCCAACAGGGCTTTTTCGCTGGGCAGGTCCACCTCCCGCTTGATGACCAGATCCTGGATTTTGAGCTCGATGCTCTTCTGCTGCTGAACCAGATCGACATCCCTGCTCAGGATCGTCGCGGCGATTTCTTTATCGAGGGCCGCGACCCCATCCAGGAGACTGTCTGCGCGCGCGGTGCACTGATAGATGTAGGCTCCCAGCTTGTTGGTGGTATTGACCAACTCACCGGCCAAGGCGGCTTCGTTCCGACGAACCGTCTGCAGCAGAACTTGCCCGACCGGGTCGTCCGAATCCACTGCCGAATCTGATTCGCGCAGCCCGTTCTGCACCAATTCGGCCAACATTTTCTCCGCTTCGGCAAGTCGGAGCCTGGCCGCAGCCGCTTCGGCCAGCGATTTCTCGACCGCAGACAGCCGCCACTTCCGACCGGATCGCATGTAGTCCCGTTCGCCTGTGAGGCGCTCGTTCTCGGCGCCAAGTCCGGCGATCAAGGTCTCGAATTCACCAATTTCCAGATCAACCCGTTGAATGTCGCCATCGATCTTGTCCATTGCCGCGCGGACCTTGTCCATGATCACCTGGGCTCCACCCAGGGTCAATTGCAGGGTACCGCTGGCGCCTTCCTGAACGCTCTGGGTATTGAACGCCAGGATGGATTTCCTCAGAATGTCCGCCGCCGCCAGGGGGTCGGTGGCAAGATTGGTCAGGGTGATGACGTCACCCCCGCG
>QNDV01000529.1 GCA_003646045.1 bacterium | reverse complement strand
GTCCGGGTCCGAATGGGGTCACGGTTTGCGCACCCATCATCGACTGTCCTCCGCCTTCCATCTGCGCTAGCAGTGTACCGACAGCTGGTGGCGCACCGGGAGCGCCGGGTGTCCCCGGTCCACCTCCCATGCCACCCATCATGCCCTGCTGGGCGAAATCTTGCTCTTGGGTGGACATCTCTGGTTCCTGCGGAGTGAACCACTTCGTGAGAATCTTGGTCTTGTCCTTCGGGTTCTCCATGATTTCCACGAGGGCAGCTGCCACTGAAGGGTCGGTCAACGCCTGTTCGGTGAGGATTCCGAGCAGCACGTCCTCGAACTTCTTGGCTGTGATGCGTTCGTTGATGAGGTCGATGTCGTGGAGGTTGTCGATGTTCTCCTGCATCTCCAACGTGTCGATGATTTCGCCCTGTAGGAGCTGTAGCCCTGCCACGATGACCTCGTTCTCATCGAACGTAGCCATGGCACCGTAGATGCGTCGGGTACGAACGTCTGAGCTGATGTCCTTGGCGGGGTTGTACCACTTCTCTTTGCCGTACATGTCGAAGAACTTGCGCCGTTTCCCGCCGTACACCTCACGGGCGAAGGCGAGACGCTTGGAGTCTGCAAGTTCGTTGGCGTGCTTGATGGCGAGCTGGAGTTCTCGCACGTTGGCGTTGAGGGAGCCTTGGAGTTCCTGCATCCCTTTACCTGTGGCGAAGGAGTTGGGGGAGATGGCGTCCTGCTGAACGTCGTAGTTGGCTCCGATGCGCAACTGGCGTTCCACACGGTCTATCTGCTGGAATATCTGCTGCTGCTGGTCTGAGGTGGGCTTCTCGACCCGTGCGTCACGTTCAAGGTAGTTGGAGGCGAAACGCCCACGTTCGTAGGTGCCACCGACCATGTCTCCGTAGATGTTCGTCTCTCTGAACACGCCTTCTTCGGCTGCGATGAGTCCCAGTGCGTTGAGTTTGCCCATCATCCCCATCAGTCCGATGGAGTGGTAGTACTGGGAGATGAGCTTGTCGAACGAAATCTTCTTCCCGAAGGCGAACATGGGTTCACCAATGGGGGACTCGATGTAGTCCAGTCCCATCTCGACCTCTGGGATACAGATGTAGGTGCCGTCGTGGGAGTAGTACTCGACCACTTCGATGCCGGTTCGTTTGCCTTCCCATGAGCGGATGCCGTTCATGTCTGGTGCGAATCGGGGGTCCATGATGATGCCTGCGCCTGCACGTTTGGCACGGATTTTACCTCCGATTACGTTCCAGTTGAGGTCCGGGTACGAGTGTTCGAGGGCGTAGAGGGGGACTCTGCGGTTGACAGCCATGTCTTGTGGCTGCTGTTCAGCTCCGAAGTAGCCGGGGTCGATGTCGTAGGGGTCACGCAGTTCAGCTACGGGGTAGAAGTCGCCGTTGCGGTCCCGTCTTTGGCGGATAACCCATGTGAAGAAGGCGTATCCGGGGAGCCAACGCCCAATCTGAGGGTAGTCCAGCTCCATGCGCTGCTCGATGTCCCAGCCACGGACTATCTGGACCTTCTTGTTCTGACGTTCCCTGACCTTCTCGTCGTCTGCGCGCGGTGGTTTGAGGGTCGGTGGTCTGCCGAGCTTCTGCCCCAGACGGTCTGAACCCGATGCGATGAGGTTCACCGTGGGTAGGTCCACACCCATCTTGGCTGCGATACGTTGACCGGCTGCGACGGAGGCACCTTTGCCTTTGTCCCATGCCATGACAGCGTACATGCCGTCAGCTCCACCGTTCATGATGGCTCTGATACGCCAGCGGTCCTGACGGTTCTCGGAGTTCTGGGTTTTGAGGTCCATTATCCGATTCATTACGAAGTCGATGTCGTGCATTAGAGATACCCCGTCTTCCATGGGAGTGTGCCATCGTTGGTGATGGAGGTGAGTTCAGGATACGCGATGCCGAACTGGTAGGACTCCTGCGGGGTGACTGAGGTTGCGTTCGCCATCGCTTCCTTCTCCCAACGTCGGATTATCTTCTGGGGGAACCACGCTGCCATCAGTACGTCGGACTGATTCCTGCGCTGCACGTTGCCCACATCAGTGAACCTTACAGCCTGCCTCTTGAATATCTCGGATTTCTCGGCTGCTGCGCCTGTCCCGTAGGGTAGGTCTGCGAGGTTCGGGAAGAACCTGTTCATCGCCCCGACACCGAATCCGGGGTCGAGCTTGTTGAGTCCGGTCTTGGTCCCTTCGAGGTACACGTCGTTGGCTGCACAGAACTGCTTGACGCGGGGGTCGGTGCGGTAGCCACGCTGGAATCCGTTCTCTTCGATGACCCAGTGGCGCAGCCCGTATTCGTCCAGCCAGAACTCGAACAGTTCCAAGGCGTGTTCGATGCCACCACCGCGGCGGTTCTCTAGGTCAACCATCCACCGTTTCATGGACCAGTCTGCTTTGTCGAGCTTCGATATGGGGGTGGCTGCCCACAGGAACCCGGCTTGGTAGCCGGTGGCTGACGGGTCGAGTCCGGCGATGAGTCGGCGTCCCTTTTCTGGGATTCCGACGAGTCCGAGTCCCCGTGACGGGTTGAACGAGGTTTCGATGTCGCCCTTGTTGAAGATGGCGAACCCGGTGGTTTGTGGGTCGTTGAGGTAGACCATCTCGTAGATGCCGGATTCGTCCCTTGCCCCGGCTCCGTGTTTCTTGGTCATGAGCCAACGGTGTGAGCGGATGGTGGGGAACAACATGCAGTCGCGGTGGAGGTCGTGGTTCGTCTCGTCCTTCTTGCATCTGGAGTCGTGAGC
>QNDV01000528.1 GCA_003646045.1 bacterium | reverse complement strand
CAAGAGCGAAGACCGCGAAGGAAAAGCCCTGACGCTGCAACGGCCGGTGATTATCCCCGAGCTTTGTACCGGCTGCGGCCTGTGCGAAAACCGCTGCCCGGTCGGCGGCCAGGCGGCCATCCGGGTTTCGTCGGTAGGGGAGAGTCGTGACCCAAGGAATCAGATGTTGCAGCGGGTGGTCAAGACTGCCGCCGTCGAGGGATAACCCCGGATCAGAGGGCGTGTGGTGCCGATCGATTCCGATCGTCACACTGAATTCAGTGTGCACTGCCGACTTTTCCCACAGGTCGGGCAGTCGTCGGGCCTGGCGCCGGGTTCGTTGACGATCTTCCGGTCTGCTAACATGATAAACAGCCCAAAGGGAAAACGCGATCTCGGATTTGTCTTGGGTTCTGGTGCGGTAGAGTTTGTCTATTACCTGGTTCGACCGCACCCCGAGATCGAGTGCAACATTGAATGGTTTTTGAAGCGACCTTGAGTCACCGGAAGATGAGGGAGGTTCTCTTGTTCAAGGATTTGCAGTGGAAGACGTTCGTTCTTTTTCTCTCTGGGCTTTGCATGCTCACATTTGTGGCATCCACATTGCGGGCCGAAACCATCACGGTGAATTCGACTGCGGACGGGCCTGTGGGTGTCTGCGATGCATCCGAGTGTACGCTGCGGGAGGCGATCGTCAGGGCCAACAATTTGGCAGGTCCCGATATCGTGGTCGTTCCGGCAGGCAGCTACGTCATTACACACTTGGGAACCGATGACGGAGCCATGGTGGGAGATCTCGATATCATCGGTGATCTTCTGATTGTGGGTGAAGATTGGCCGACCACGACGGTCAGCGGGTCTTCCCAGGATCGTATTTTTGATATTCGGCCGGGCGCGACGGTCGTGATCAGGAGGCTTTCGGTCATGTTGGGTTATTCCGCTCAAGGCGGAGGCATTCGCAACGGTGGAGACCTGACCCTCGACGAGACGTTCGTTGGCCTCAACGAGTCCACCCAGCACGGGGGGGGGATTTATAGCGAAGGTCCCCTGAGAATTGAGCGGTCCGCGATCTTCAGCAACGAAGCCAGCGGCTGGGGCGCAGGAATTTACGCCTATGAGGGTCCGTTGGTGATCGTAGAGTGCACGATCAGTAGCAATACAGCTGGTCAGGAGGGTGGAGGTATTGACGCGTCTTTCAGCGGGTCCGAGATTTTGATCGAGCGTTCGTTGATCACCAACAACGAGGTCCTTGGTGGACTCGGCGGTGGAGCCATCAAGGTCTTTACCGGGTCCCCCTATGAACCGATCGCGGTCACGGTTCGTAATACCACGGTCACGGGGAATACCACTCCCGGCGGGGTCGATGCGGACATTGTTTTCATCAATCCGGTCCAGGTGAATTTCATTCACGCGACTCTTGCAACGACGGGCCCCGAACTGATTTTCGCCGGAGTCGGCACAGAATATGTGAAGTTCAGCAACTCGATCGTGCAGGGTTTGTGCACGGGTGGTTCGCTCGCATACGTTTCCGAAGGTGGGAATGTGGAATCGACCGGTGATTCGTGCGGTTTCGGGGCGGCCGATTTGACCAACGTCTCCGCAGGCGATCTGGGTCTTTTATCAATGATGAACAATGGCGGCCCAACGTCCACTCGAGGCCTCGGGACTGGGAGTGTTGCTCTTGGATTTGGTATTCCTTCATCGTGCGAGGCGCAGGATCAGCGAACTTTGATGCGTGACGATGGTGCTTGTGACGCCGGCGCCTTTGAGGCCGGTGCGACGACGTCGGCCTTGATTTTTGCTGACGGATTCGAAGATGGCGATACCTTGGGCTGGTAGTAATTTCCATGATTCCGTAGTGGGTTGTACCGGGCATGAAACGAATCGTCACCTTCCTGTTGGCTATGATCGCGGCCTCTACCGCCTTCGGTGGTGAGAAGCTGCTGCCGGTCGAGTGGTGCCGTTCGCTTCCGATCATCACACTGAGTGCTGATGATCCGTCAGGGCGTCAACTGCGCTTGATCCTGGATACCGGGTCGTCGGGGTCCTGGATCGACCCCGACTCGTTCGAGCGGTTCGCCGGTCGGCGGCCCGAGGGCGACGCCACGATCCGCGACCTCTCTGCCGGCCCACTGAAAATCTCATGGATCTCATTCGGCATCCATAAAATTGACGATCTGCAGCGGACTCTGGACTCGCCGGTTGACGGTATTCTGGGCTACCACGTGTTCTCCGAGATGGTGTTGGTTCTCGACGGTCCGGGGGCGCAAATCCGAGTTTCTTCTGAGCCTCTTCCTCCTGCCAGCGGTCGTAATGTGATGGCCATGGCGCGTTTCAAGGGCAGCCGACCTTTCATCAAGGTCAAGGTCTCCGGCAAGACACGCAAGCTCTTGATCGACAGTGGCGCCACGGGGCCATTCGGGTTGCCGAAGGCCAGTCGGCCGCATTGGCGGGACTCAAGGTCGGAGACCTCGTTGTCGAGCGTAACGGGCGATCGGTCTTCGACAATCCCTGTGGTGCGGATTACGAGCCAGTTGGGAACCAGGCAGTTCTCGCGGTAATTCGCGGCAGTCAACGGCTCGAATTCGAAGTCAACAACACCGTGCTGGTGCCCTGAGCGGCGCGCTCCACCCAGCGTCACTGGATCGTGGCCGTTGGCTGCCGTGGGAGACTTATCTACTGAGCCGCCTTGGAGGCCTTTTTGGCAGCCTTGTTGGCCTTTTTCTCCTTCATCGAGAGTTTCGGCTTGTTGCTTTTCTCTTTCTTCTCTTGACCTTTACCCAT
>QNDV01000527.1 GCA_003646045.1 bacterium | reverse complement strand
GCCTTCCATCAAACCATTCCGGCGGTCGCCTATCAGTATGCCATTCCGCGCGACCTCTATAAAAAGTACCACGTCCGGCGCTACGGGTTCCACGGCACCAGCCACCGTTATGTCACGCAACAGGCGGCCGATCATTTGAAACAACCGGTGGATCAGGTCAACCTGATCGTTTTTCATCTCGGCAATGGCGCCAGTGTCGCGGCCATTCGGGGTGGTCAAAGCGTAGACACCTCCATGGGAATGACCCCCATGGAAGGATTGATCATGGGCACGCGTTGCGGCGATATCGATCCCGCCATTACCTTTTACCTCGGTCGGGTCACGGGTCAGTCACCCCAGGAGATCGAGGCCATGCTCAACCAGGAGAGCGGGCTCAAAGGGATCTGCGGAGCCAGTGACATGCGCGAGGTCATCGGGCGGATGGAAGAAGGTGACGAACAAGCCCGACTCGCCCACGACATGGTAGCCTACCGCATCAAAAAATACCTTGGGGCCTACTATGCCGTTCTCGGTCACGTTGACGCGGTGGTCTTTACCGGTGGTATTGGTGAGAATGCCCACAGTATCCGAGCCAAGGTCTGTGAGGATTTGGAGAGGCTTGGGATTGAACTCGATCCCCACAGGAACACTCAACGCACAAAGGGTATTCAAGAGATTCATAAGGAAGGTAGCCCCACCAAGCTCCTGGTCATCCCGACCAACGAGGAATTGCAAATCGCCCAATTGACCGCCGCCTGCATTAAAGGCCGCTTAAATTGAGTCAACTCGAATGGTTAGGCTTGATCTCTGTCCGGCAAGTACTAGAGTGCCGCCTTTACTTTTATTAATTCAATAGTTATGAGGAGATTCCAGATATGCTTGACGCACTATTACGGCCTAAGGCCGTTGCTGTTATCGGAGCCTCGCGCACACCTGAAAAGGTGGGCCACGAGCTGGTCGCCAACCTGATCAAGAGCGACTTCGAGGGAAAAATCATTCCAGTCAATCCCTCGGCGGATGAAGTCCTGGGTCTTCCCTGCTACCCCGACCTGAAGTCGGCGGGAGAGAAGATCGAGCTAAGCGTTATCTCGGTACCGACCCAATTTGTGAAACAGGCCGTTCACGATTCCATCGATGCCGGCGCCGGAGCCATCGTGATCATCACCGCCGGTTTCAAGGAAGTCAGCGAAGAAGGCGCAACCGAAGAACGCGAGCTGGCTGAATATTGCCGCGCACGCAACGTTTCGCTGCTCGGCCCCAACTGCCTCGGACTGATCAACGCCCACCACAAGATGAACGCCTCGTTCGCCTCGCAAATGCCAAAGGCCGGCGGCATCTCAATCTTCTCCCAGTCGGGGGCTCTCTGCACCGCTATCCTCGACTGGGCCAAGGCTCGCCAGCTCGGCCTTTCCAAACTCATCAGCATGGGCAACAAGGCCGACCTTTCCGAAACCGATTTTCTGCGAGCCTTCGCGGAAGATGACGAAACGAAAGTCATCGTAGGCTACCTCGAAAGCGTCGATTCCGGCAACGAGTTCATCAAGGCCGCCGAACAGGCGGCATCCAGGAAGCCGGTTGTCATCTTCAAGGCGGGTGTAACCCAGGCGGGAAGCAAGGCCGCCTCGTCGCACACCGGCAGCCTGGCCGGCGCCGACACCGCCTATGGTGCGGCCTTCCACCGCTCCGGCATCATCCGTGCAGAGAACTTCGAGGCCATGTTCAACTATGCCACCGCCTTTGCCATGCAGCCGTTGCCCAAAGGCGACAAGGTGGCCATCATCACCAACGCCGGCGGGCCCGTCATCCAGGCGGTGGACGAGTCGGTGGGTCAGGGATTGGAACTGGCTCGCTGGTCCGAGGCGGGCACGGCAAGGCTGCAGGACGCCCTGTTCGCCGAAGCCAGTCTGGGCAATCCGGTGGACGTGGTGGCCACGGCCGACCATAACCACTACCACGCGGCGGTGAGTACGCTTCTGGCCGAGGCAGACACGGACATGGTGATGGTGTTTTTCGTCACCGCACCGTTTACGGACACGGACGCCATTGCCGCCCGCATCAAGGAGGCCACCGAGGATTCGGACAAGCCGGTGGTGGTGGTGGTGGAGACCTACAGCGAGATGTACGGCCTGATCGATACGATGCGCGCGGGCGGTCTGCCGGTCTTCGAGTTTGCCGAGGATGGGGCACGGGCCCTGGCGGCCATGAACAGGTACGCACGCCTGCAGGAGCGGCCGCGTGAGGACCCGCCGGAGTTGGAGGTGGACCGGAAGGCAGCGCAGGACATCGTCGGCAGGTATCGGGGACAGGGGGCGTATCTGCCCCAGGCCGAGGCCTTTGCCTTGCTGGAAGCGTACGGGATCCCGGTACCGCTGGTGGCGACAGTCAGTGGAAAGAGCGACCTGGAAACAGCGGCGGACCGGGTCGGCTTTCCCTGCGTGCTGAAGGTGGATGCTGCAGACGTGGTCCACAAATCCGACGCGGGAGGCGTGGTGCTGAACCTCGTGGACATGGCGACCCTGCAGGATGCCTTCGCCACCATGCAAAAGACCTTCGACGGCCCGGACGTGTCGTACCTGCTCATGGAACAGAAGACGCCGGGCCAGGAGCTGATCCTGGGTGCCAAGGCCTCGCTGGGTCTGGGTAGTCTGGTGATGTTCGGATTGGGCGGCGTGTTCGTCGAGGTGCTCAAGGACGTGGGGGCGGCCGTGGCCCCGTTGAGTCGGGCCGAGGCCCGCGAACTGATGCAGACCATCAAGGGCTACCCTCTGCTGGAGGGTCTGCGGGGCCGGC
>QNDV01000526.1 GCA_003646045.1 bacterium | reverse complement strand
CGTCCAGGCCGCAGGCGACACTGAGCGCGTCCTTGTCGCCGGTCGGTACGAACTCGTCGCGCACGGCGCTGATATGCAATGGATTGACCAGGCCGCGGTCGGCCAGGAACAGGGCCATGGCGGCGCCAAAACCGCCGCGCGCACGACCCTCTTCCAGGGTAATCACGGGCCGGCCGTTTTCCAGCGCCGTCTCGAGGAAACCCGTGGGCAGGGGGTTCAGCCAACGCACGTTCACCAGTTCGAATTCGGCATCAGTTGTGTGCCGCAGCTGGTCACGGAGTGCGACACCGGTCGGCAGGCGGTTGCCGACCGTCAGGATCAGGCCGTCAGCGCCCTTGCTCAGGACCTCCGGTTGTTCAAGCGGGGTGGTTGCGGCGGGCAGGTGTTCGGTCTCGCCACTCCACACAGCCTCGTAGGGATGCAATATCACCAGGGGACCGTCGGCGGCTTGCGCCCGGTCCTTGAGCACGGCCTGCAAGTCGCGGCTGGTGCCGGCATAGAAAATTTTTAGATTGGGCACGGCCTGCAACCAGGAGAGATCATAGATGCCATGGTGGGTGGGGCTGTCGAAACCCGCAAAGCCGCTGCGGGCGGCAATGATGGTCACGGGCAGTTTCAGATAGGCAATGTCGTGGATGAGCTGGTCCATGGCCCGCTGCAGAAAAGTGCTCTGGTAGCAGGCAAAGACCTTCTTGCCCGCCATGGCCAGGCCCGCGGCCATGCCGGCGGCGTGCTGCTCGGCCATGCCCACGTCCAGCACCCGGCCGGGGTGGTTAACCATGACCGCATCCAGGCCCGAGGCGTAGGGTGTGGCCGGGGTCAGGGCGTAGATGTCCTTGTCGTCGTCGATCAGTTTGCCGAGGGTTTCGCCAACGATGGCGGTGTACAACCGTCCGGGCGGCACCGGGCTTGAGCCGGCGCCGGTGGCCGGATCAAACGGCATGCTGAAATGCAATTTGTAGGGGTGGTCCCTGGCGATGGCCAGGCCGCGGCCTTTTTCGGTCTTCACGTGCACCACGACCGGTCCGTCGGGCGCGATCTGGCGGGCCTTGCTGAAATTCAGGACCAGATCCTCGAGGTCGTGGCCATCGGGCACGGCCTGGTAGCGGTAACCCAGGCCGGTGAAGTAGGCCTCGCATTTCTGTTCCCACTGCCGGTGGGCGAACAGGTGCCGGATGCCGCCCACGTTGGGCGGGATGCTCATGCCGTTGTCGTTGATCACCAGCACCATGGGCAACGGCTGGTCGCCGACAAAGTTCAGGGCCTCGTAACTCATGCCCTCGACCAGGCTGCCGTCGCCGATGACCGCCACCACCAGGCCCGGCTTCGTATCGTGCAGCATGGCCTGGGCCAGGCCGCTGCCCACCGAGATGGCGGTGCCGGCGTGGCTGGCGTCGAGCACATCATAGGGGCTTTCGCTCGGGGTCAGAAAGCGGCTCATGCCGCCGGGCGTATTCAGGGTCGAGAAGATCTCGCGTCGTCCGGTGAGCAGCTTGTGGGTGTAGCCCTGATGGCCCACGTCAAACAGGAACTTGTCCTGGTCGGCATCGAAGACGCGGTGCAGGGCAATGGTCAATTCGACCACACCCAGGTTGGCCCCGATGTGGCCGCCGGTCCGGCTGATGCTCTCGATCAGGAACGATCGCACCTCGGTCGCCAATTCGCCCAGTTGTTTGAGGGACCAGCCCTTGAGGTCCTGCGGCGTACGGATCTTGTCCAGCAGCATGAACGAACTCCTTGCCCGGCAAGGCCTGTGGCCCGGGGCGGGTGGTTGAAGGCGTCACAGCGAAGTGGTATCGTGCCCGCACAGGATACTCCGGTCCAGCCGGCCACTCAAGGAACCAGACGGAATAAGGGACCAGACTCGAAAAGGACCATCCATGCCAAGTACGAACCAGGGCCCAGTCCGCGTCAGCGGCGATCCAGCCCATCCCGGCGAACTGGTGGCCCGCAGCGGCGAGGTCGATGTCGTGGCCTGTACGGTTTGCGGCTATCGCCATCTGTTGCCCCTGCCCGATCCGGCCGCCCTGCGCGAATTCTATACCGACACGTTTTACGAAGACTTTCACAAGGACTATATCGAAAGCCAGGCCAAGGACCTGGATTGGTGGCGATTGGAGTTCGGCGCCAAGTATGCCCTATTTGCCCGCGAGTTGCCGACCGGCCGCCGCCGCTTGTTGGATGTGGGTTCGGGCGCGGGCTGGTTCCTGCAATACGGCACACAGCAGGGCTGGCAAACCGTGGGTGTCGAGCCGGGCAGGCTGGCCAACGAACACGCCCGCCACGAGCTGGGCCAGACGGTGATCGACGGCCTGTTCGAGCCGGCGGTACTGGCCGGCCAAGAGGCTTTTGACGTCGTGCACTTTAACAACGTATTGGAACATGTGCCCGATCCCGGCACGCTGTTGCAAACGGCCCATGGCGCGCTGTCAACCGGCGGCCTGATCTCCGTCACGGTGCCCAACGATTTCAACCCGCTGCAGCAGGCCCTGGTCGACCTGAAGGGGCACGCGCCGTGGTGGGTTGCGCCGCAGGAACATGTCTGCTATTTCAACCGCGCTGATTTGGAGGCGCTGTTGCGGCGGCACGGGTTCACGCCACAGCACAGCCTCGCGAGCTTTCCCCTGGAAATGTTTGCGCTGATGGGTGAGGACTATATCGCGGATCCCGACCTGGGCGCCGTGGTCCACGGCAAGCGCATGGCCTTTGAGCAGAATATGCATCGGGCCGGTCGGGGAGAGCTGTTGCTGGCGATGTATGAGAAGCTGGGAGAAATCGGCATCG
>QNDV01000525.1 GCA_003646045.1 bacterium | reverse complement strand
CTGGTGGAGACCGACCGTGTCTTCTTCGCCACCCGGCACTGGGCGGGGGGGGTCCTCGAGGCCATCGCGCACTCCGACTTCTTCGGTGCCTGCCGGAGCCCGGAACCATGAGCGATTCTCTGCTGCTGTGCACCGACCTGGATCGGACGTTGTTGCCCAACGGCGACGCGCCCGAGTCGCCGCGGGCTCGCGAGCTGTTCAGCCTGCTGTGTGCGCAGCCTCTGGTCACGGTGGTGTATGTCACGGGCCGGGACGCCGCTCGCGTGGAAGCTGCGCGACAACAGTACGGCCTGCCTGTGCCCGACTACGTTGTTGCCGATGTGGGGTCGACCATCATGGCGGACGACGGCGTGCGCTGGCAGGCCTGGGACGATCATATCGCCGGCGACTGGCATGGACTCGGGAGTGTGGGGGTGCAGGAGATTGTCGGCGCGTTGCCTGGTCTGGCGCGCCAGGACGATTCCCGCCAGGGCCGATTCAAATCCAGCTATGAAGTGGGCACGCCGGGTGATCTGCAGGCCGTGGCCACCGCGGTGGCCGAACGATTGCGCGACGAGGGACTGATCGCGGCGGTGGTGGCCAGCCATGACGAGGTCGCAGATGTTGGACTGATCGATGTCCTGCCCGGGAGTGCGGGCAAGGGTCCGGCCATCGAATTCCTCAGGCGGCATCTGGGGCTGGGCTCCGCGGACACGGTTTTCGCCGGGGACAGCGGCAACGATCTGGACGTGCTGGCGGGCCCCCTGCCCGCTGTACTGGTGGCCAATGCGGCTTCCGTCGTCAGAGAGCAGGCAGTGCGCGAGGCCGCGATCCTGGGTCACGCCGACCTGTTGTATCTGGCCGGGGGCGGCGTGCTGGGCCTGAACGGCAACTACGCAGCGGGCATTCTCGAAGGCGTGCTCCACTATCATCCCGCGTGGGCCAAGGTCCTGGAGGAGGCAACGTGAGACCGGTGATCTTCGGCGAGGTTCTTTTTGACCGCTTTCCCGACGGGCGTGCGGTACTGGGCGGAGCACCCTTCAACGTGGCTTGGAATCTGCAGGCCCTGGGCTTGTCGCCGTTGTTCATTTCCCGCGTGGGTGATGACGAACTGGGCGCTGATATCCGCAACGCCATGGTGGCCTGGGGGATGGATACCTCGGGGCTGGAAAACGACCCTGCCCACCCCACCGGCACGGTGGAAGTCACCTTCACGGAAGGCGAGCCTTCCTACGACATCGCCGAGGGCAAAGCCTATGATTTCATTGCGGGCGATGCCGGGTTGCCCCCCGGTGAAGTGCTGCTCTACCATGGCACCCTTGCCCAACGGTCCGACACGTCGCGCCGGTCGCTGGCCCGGTTGCGCGCGTCGGCGACCGCGGCGGTCTGCGTGGATGTGAACCTGCGGGATCCGTGGTGGGAGCGGGCCGTGGTCCTGGACAACCTGCGGGGCGCGCGCTGGGTGAAACTGAACGAGGCGGAGTTGGTGGCTCTGGCACCCGGGCTGCCGGACCGTGTGCAACAGGCCGCCTATCTGGTGGCGGAGTACGAACTATCGTGTCTCATTGTCACCCTTGGTGCAGCCGGGGTGGCAGCCTACGGCCCCGACGATTGGGTATGCGCCGTACCCGCTTCGATCCGCGGTCAAGTCGTCGATACGGTAGGAGCGGGCGATGCCTTCAGCAGCGTTGTCATACTGGGGCTGATCCATGGCTGGACCTGGACCGAGATCATTGCGCGGGCCGGGGAATTGGCCGGCGCGGTGGTGGGCCTGAGGGGCGCCACCACCGAAGACCGTGAATTCTACCTGAACATCGCCAGAAACTGGGAGAACCCATGAGTTTGCCGCAGGGATTCGTAGACGAACTCGAGACTTTCCTCGCCGGGGAACCCCGCACCGTGCGTATGGTGCAGCACAGTCTTCTGGAGCGGGGACGACGCTTCCTGCTGCGCAGCGACTTGCAGGAGACCTTCGCCCAGGTTTGTGCCGACCCGGACAGTTGCGAACTGAAAGGCACACCCCTGGCAGCTGTTTTCGGCTGGGCCCAGGAGGCGGCCGTGGGCAAGGCGGCCCTCTGCGTGGCCGTGCGCACCAACGTGGCCCGCTGGGGCTACCTGCGCATCCAGTCGGGCGCGCCGGGGGTGACGGAAATCTCCACCGTGGAGTACCTGGCCTTCAAGGAGCGCCTGGTCAATGGCCGTTCCCACGAGGACCAGTGGTCCCTGGAGATCGATCTCGAGCCCTTCTCCCGCGAGTTCACCAAGATGCAGGAGGCGCGTTCCATCGGCCGCGGCGTCGAGTTCATGAACCGCCGCCTGTCGAGCAGGCTGTTCGACAAGCGGGGCCGCGGCGCCTCGAGTCTGCTGGAGTTCCTGTCGGTGCACAGCTACGGCGAACAGCAACTCATGCTGAGTCCCGCCATCACCGACGTGGACCAGCTGCGCCGGTCCCTGCGCACGGCCGAGGAACGGCTGGGTACCATACTCGCCGAGACGCCCTGGTCCGACTTCAGCCAGGACCTCCACACCCTGGGATTCGAGCCGGGGTGGGGTCGCGATGCCGCCGGCGTATCGGACACCATACAGTTGCTGCTCGACGTGCTGGAAGCGCCTTCACCCGACGCACTGGAACGGTTCCTGGCTCGGGTGCCCATGATCTTCTCAATGTGCATCCTGTCGCCCCACGGCTGGTTCGGCCAGGAAGGCGTACTGGGCAGGCCGGACACCGGCGGTCAGGTGGTCTATATCCTCGACCAGGTGCGCGCCATCGAGCAGGAGATGAGCCGGCGCCTGGTCAGCCAGGGTCTGG
>QNDV01000524.1 GCA_003646045.1 bacterium | reverse complement strand
GACACCGGCACCGGGGATCCAGGGCGGCCGCTGGTGGAGGACCTGGGCTGGGAGGAGTTGGAACAGCTGCACCGTCGGCGACGAAGACTCTACGCCGGGGCAGCGGATTTTCGCTTGCGTGCGGCCGGGGAGCCCGCCGCGGAACTCGTGCGCA
This sequence comes from bacterium, assembly GCA_003646045.1. Next base: position 2,647 of record QNDV01000524.1, on the reverse strand, counting down.
CAGCCAGCCTGCGCAGCCTGTTATGGCAGCGGCGTCGCAATGCCGGTGGGCCATGAGAGTGACAGCGGGCCGCTGGCGGGGACGGAAGCTCCAGGCTCCTTCAGGGCAACAGGTGCGTCCAACCACGGACCGGGTGAAGGAAGCGGTCTTCAATATCCTGGGCGATGCTGTATGCGGGGCGCTGGTGTTGGATCTGTGTTGCGGATCCGGCGGACTGGGGGTGGAGGCCCTCAGCCGCGGTGCCCGTGAGGTGGTATTCGTCGACAGCAGCCGACGTGCGCTGGCGGCGGCGCGCCGAAACCTGGAGGCCTGTGGAGCCGAGCCGTCCACCTGGCGTCTGGTAGAGAGTGACGCGTCAGGCTGGTTGTCGAGGCACCTGGCGGCGGGAAGTACCGAGCCCTGGCTGCTGCTGGCTGACCCACCCTACGGGCGGGGGCTGGCCTCGGGCCTGGCGGCACTGCTGGGTGAGGACATGGTCAACCCGGGCCTGTTGGCAGCCGTGCTGGAACATGGCGCCGAAGAGCGTCCGGAAGCGGCGGGACTGGATACGGACTGCCGAAGCTACGGAACGAGTCGAGTCACGGTCCTGCGACCCCGCCAGGAGGAACAGCCATGACAAACCATGTGATCTACCCCGGTTCCTTCGACCCGGTCACCGTGGGCCACCTGGACATCCTCGAGCGGGCCTGCGGCCTGTTCGAGCGGGTCACCGTACTCGTAGCAGCGGACGGCAAGGCGGGTCTGCTGCCGGCGGCTGAACGGGTCACACTCCTGCGGGGTGCGGCAGGGCACTTGCCGCAGGTAGCGGTGGAGGGTTTCGATGGCCTGCTGGTGGAGGCGGTCAGGCGGAGTGGCGCCGGGGCGGTGATCCGCGGTATTCGCACCGCCGGTGACTACGAGCACGAATGGGAACTGGCGGGAGTCAATGCCCTGCTGGCGGCCGAGGTGGAATTCATCTACTTCCTGGCCCGGCCTGCCTTGGCAGCGGTGAGCAGCACCCTGGTGCGCGATGTGATCCGCCACGGCGGGGACTTGCATCGGCTGGTGCCGGCCAACGTCGCACAAGCCATGGCACAGCGCCGAAAGGACTGAACAGAGTGTTCCTGGATATTGCCACTATCGATTTGGAAGCCGGCCACGGCGGCGCGGGCTGCGTATCGACCCGCAAGGAAAAGTGGGTTCCCCGCGGCGGGCCGGACGGCGGCAACGGTGGTGCCGGAGGTTCTGTCTGGTTCGTGGCGGATGATGCCATGTCCACCCTGCTGGATTTCCGTTACCGGCGACACTACAAGGCAGCCAAGGGACAGCAGGGTGGCGCCCAGCGCCGTTCGGGTGCCGATGGGCAGGACATCATCCTCAAGGTGCCCTGCGGTACCAGTGTTCTGCGCGAAGACGGAGAAACCCTCGGCGACCTCACCGAGGCGGGGCAGCGTCTGCTGGTAGTGCGGGGTGGCAAGGGCGGCAAGGGCAACTGGGCGTTCCGCAATCCTCGCAACCAGACGCCGATGCACGCCCAGCCAGGACGCGAGGGCGAGGTCCTGAAAGTCCGCCTCGAACTGAAGCTCATCGCCGATATAGGACTGGTAGGCGAACCCAACGCGGGCAAGAGCACCCTGTTGTCGGTGATCACCGCCGCGCGCCCCAAGGTGGCCGACTACCCCTTCACTACCCTCGTGCCGAACCTGGGCATTGTCGACCTGGGCGATTTCGCCAGTTGCACCCTGGCCGATATTCCCGGGCTCATCGAGGGGGCGGCCGAGGGCAAGGGCCTCGGCCACGAGTTCCTGCGCCACGTGGAGCGCACGCGGGCGCTGCTCTTGCTGGTGGACCCCACCTTCGAGTCTCCGGCCCGGACCCTGGACATGTTGCGTGACGAGTTGGCCCGCCACGGTGGCCGCCTGGTGGACCTGCCCTTCGCCGTGGTGGTGACCAAGAGTGATCTCCAGGACGAAGCGGCCCGCCAGGAGGCCCTGAACGAGGCGACAGCCTGGGGGCGGCAGAACCGGGCGGCCGAGGTGCTGTCCATCTCGGCGGTGGCGAATCTGGGCCTGACTGAACTGAAACACCTGATGCGGCGTCTCCACGGCACGACCACCGCGGGAGACACCAACGCCTGAACCCGCCTCCCGGTCGGGACATCGAACCTGTGTCTGAACCCCGCCTGATGCGTCGCGGCCACCGCGACTGGCCCCTGCTCCTGGACGAGATCAATACGCCGCCCCCGCGACTCTGGATAACGGGGGATGTTTCTGCCCTCGCGCGACCGGCGGTGGCCATAGTCGGTACTCGTCGCGCCACGGCCCGCGGTCTGGCCCTGGCCAGGGGGTTGGGCAGGGCCCTGGCGTTACGCGGTTGGTGCGTGGTCAGCGGTCTGGCCGCCGGCGTGGATGCCGCGGCCCACCTCGGTGCCGTGGAAGTCGGCGGACCGACGGTGGCAGTGATGGCTACGGGTTGGGATCGCACCTACCCGCGTGAGAATGCGGGCCTGCGGCGACGCATAGAGGCAGTGGGATGTTGCGTCACGGAGTTCGAGGCCGGCTTTGCACCGTGCCGCAACCACTTTCCCCGGCGCAATCGTATCATCGCCGGCCTGAGCAGGGGCGTAGTGGTGGTAGAGGCGCCTTGGCGCAGTGGAGCGATCAACACG
>QNDV01000523.1 GCA_003646045.1 bacterium | reverse complement strand
GAGACGGCCTTGTCGGTGCTGATCATCACGAAGCGCTCGGCACCCACGCGGCGGGAGAACTCGATGAGGTTGGCCGTGCCTCCGATGTTTACCAGCACCGCCTCCTCGGGATTCTCCTCCATCAGGGGCACGTGCTTGTGGGCTGCCGCATGCAGAATCAATTCGGGTTGCAGCCGGCCGGACAATACCGCCAACCGCTCGCGGTCCCGCACGTCGGCCACCACCGTCACCAGTTCCGTGGTCCCGCGCCGGGGTTCGAGTTCGGACTGGATCTCGAAGAGACTGTTCTCGCCCCGGCCCAGCAGGATGAGTTGGGACGGCGCGAGGGAAAGAAGACGGCGGCACAATTCGCCACCGATGGAACCACCGGCCCCGGTGACCATGACCCGGCGACCGGACACCACATCCCGTGCCGCCTCGTCCTGGAAATCCACCGACTCCCGACCCAGCAGGTGATCGGGTTCCACGTCGCGGATCTGCTCGAAATTCACGTCGCCCAGGATGATGTCTCGCAGCCCGGGCACAATACGAAACGGTAGTTCCGCCCGCTTGCACTGGATCACCAGGCGCCGGATGAGACGCCCCCCCGAACTGGGGATGGCCAGCAGTACCTCTTCCGCACCTACCTCGGCGGCTATGCGTTCCAACTCGTCGGAACCACCGAGGACGGGCAGTCCACAGACCTCGGTCCCGTGCAGTTCCCGGTCATCGTCGATGAAAGCCACGGGTTCCGCCGGCAGACCGTCCCGCTGGATCTCGCGCACGATGGACTGTCCCGCCACACCGGCTCCGACCACCAGGAGTCGGGGGCGTGCCGGACGGCGTCCGTTGTCGTTGCTGGTCTCGTTCATATCGTCTTCCATTGTCGGTTCCGCCGCAGTGCGTTGTTCAGCGTATCACCGCGAGGGTCCGCATGATGTTGTTGCCGCGCCACTGCACACGCACGATGTACATGCCGGTGGCGACAGGGTTGCCGACGCGATTGGAACCGCTCCAGAAACCCTGGTCCAGGTTTACCTGGTCATCGTGGTATACGAGTTGGCCATCGAGATTGTAGATGCCCACATCCAGGTACTCCTGCGTGCCGGCGGGAATCCCGCCCATGGCCAATCTGGAATCGCTGTCCGGATGCCAGGGATTGGGCCAGAGATACAGGCCACCGCCGTCCCCGGCTTCACCGCCCGCGTGATCGCCCACTGCAATCACCGTCACGCCGCGGGATGAACTGAGCAGGATCCTGTCACCGGCCGGGTCCGCTACGAGTCGGGCAAAGCCGTAGTCGACCCCGGGCAGTTCCGTGATGCGGGACGGCGAGTAGAGAATACCCAGGGAGGAATCCCCGGAGTAGGTGACCACGTCGAACCAGGCGTCTATTTCGTGGCCGCCCGCCACCGGTCGGACACGATTCAGGCCTGCCGCGGTGATGACCCACACATAGCCGTGCCGGTCCACATCCACGTCGATGACGCTGTTGGAAATCAGGCCCGCTTCGTCCAGGGTCTTGGCCGAGAATGCCGCATTGGTACGCAGGCTGCCCGTTGCCTCGTCGTAGTCCATGCCCACCAGGCCATTGCCGCCGACCCAGACGGTTCCCGCCGCGTCCAGCGACAACGCCGCGGCGACCCGCGGGTCGAGGAACGTGTCGGGAAAGTCGTCCACGCGTACGGACCAGTCGTCATCGGTGGGGTCGGTCCAGGTCAGGGGATCGTCCGGACCGGCCGCGGGACCGTTGACGTCCCAGCGCACCAGGCCCGCCCCCTGCACCGCCAGCCAAATGATGTCACGTCGCGTCACTACCGCGTCCTTGACATGGGTGCCGCCCACGTCGAGGGCCGACGGCGTCGCCCAGTTGTCGGGATTGCGCCAGTGCTCCGTATCGACCAGGACCTGTACCGGCACCGTGTTGCCCTCCTCCTTGTCCGAGAGGAAGATCACCGGACCGTCGGGATGGACCACGCCGTTGATCACCCTCGCGCTGGCCAGACCGCTGTTCTCGACCACCACCGGGTCGGTGTGCCAGGAGGCCGGGTCGTGCCTGAGAACACCACCGCCCAGTTGGCTCGTCCAGAGCAGGCCATCGCTGCCGGTGGCCATGAACAACATGTTGCCGCCGTAGTTGATCAGGCCCGAGGAATCGGGTGAGGCGGCCGCGGTCTCGTAGACTCCGCGCCAGGATTCGTCGCCACCGCGGTTGGCGAAACTCCGGGCCAGGAAATCAGACACCCAGATCGTGCCGTCGCCCCCGAAGGTGGCGCCTCCCGGGCTCATCACCGGCATTTCGTTACTGAGCCAGGTCGTGTAGGCGTCCCCCGCCTCATGACGCGCGTGAAAGAGGGGGTAGGTACGGTTATCGACCATGCCGTTAACACTTTTCCAACCCGCGAGCCAGAAAGCGTCTCCCGCGCCCAGGGCGGAGACACGATCCGCGGGACGCTCCATCTCGACGAACGCCGCGCCGTCCCAGCGGTAGAGACGGAAATGACCGGCCGCCCATGACCGCAGCACATAGAACTCGCCGCCATGGAAAACCATGTCCTTCACCGGCAGCCCCACGCCGCCCATGAAAACCCACGCTTCCCCTGTCGCATCCCAGCTGTAGACGCCATCGGCGCCACCGGCGTACAGATCGCCGCCCTCGGTGGTGAAAACCCGCATGTCCGTATCCGTCAGGCCGTCGTTGGTATCGGTGAAAACACCGTTGGCGAAACGCGAGACTCCCCTGTCGGTGGCGACAAAGAGAACGCCTTCGTACACCGTGAGATCGCGGATATCGTTGGAGAGCAGTCCATCCGTTTCCGACGTGT
>QNDV01000522.1 GCA_003646045.1 bacterium | reverse complement strand
GTGACTTCAACAACTCCGGTGGTGTCGTGAACATCCAGGACGCGGGTTTCATGTCCGCTGCCCTGGGTGCGCGTTGCCCCTAGTCTGAAGTCGCAACTGGTTGCCTTTCCGGCTCGCCCGGTTTGGTTGATCGAAAATAGTTCGACGCTGCCTGGACGGACGATCTGCTGATCGTCAACGAATCCAGAGTGGCCCCGCCGGTGCAGGCGGCGGGGCCACAGCCATATCCCGCGGGATTGGATCGCAGCGAAGGGCATTTAATGACATCCTGCCTTACCAAGGAGAGACAACGATGAAGAGGTTCTTCGTACTATTCGCCATGCTGATGCTGGTGGCCAGCATGGCCAGCGCCCAGCTGTTCGAAGGTGAGAATGAGATCGGAATGTTCATGGTCGAGAACCCGACGGCCGAGAACGCCGAAGGGATGTCCTGTTACATGGGCGTCCCCGGCTCCGTCTTTACCTACGTCGTGCTGACCAACCCGGTCAACCAGACTCTGGGCACTCCCATCGAAAACGTGGGTGGCTTCGAGTTCAAGATCGATTGGCCCGCGGGCATTTTCGTCACCCCGACGATTCACCCCTCGGCCACGAACTTCCAGACCGCCCCTGACTTCTACTGCGGTGCCAACGCGCCCGTAGTGGGCGGCCAGGTTACCCTGATCTCCATGGTCATCGGCATGTTCAACGATAATCCCCTGGAGTTCTTCATCACTCCCGTGAGTGATTCTACGACCCATAGTATCCCCGGCGGCATCGCCATCACGGATGCCGATGACAACTTCGAGATCTCTGAAGCCTACACCACTGCCGGTAGCGTCGATGGTCGTGACTTCAGTGCTCCCGTGTTCAACATGTTCCATTGCGACGTCGTCCCCAACGATGACGTCAGCTTCGGCGGCGTGAAGGCGCTGTTCCAGTAGTCTTCAAGTTGTTGCGGCACGGTTCGCCGTGCCTTTGGACCCGGGCTCAGGCCCGGGTCCATTTTTTTGCTCTTCGAGCCGGATTCTCGTGTTGACAACCTGTTCACGGTGGGGGAATCTAGCCCCTGATCGACACGGGCAACGGCCATGGGAAGCAGCATTGATCTGTCTCTGTACCGGATCGAAGCTTGCCTCCCGGGGTCACAGTGGGTATTCTATGGCAGCAATCGGCTGTTGTGGCCTGCTCGCCCGCCCTGACGGATAGCAGCCCTCAGTTGCTTCCGCGGGACCTGTGAGCCGGCAGCACCGGATCCAGTGAGCCCCATGGCCAAGAAATGGATGTCTTTGAGAAAGGGGACCCTGAAATGAAGAAAGTGCTCTTCGCTCTGACCGCCCTCGCCGCGTTGGCCCTGATGGCGCCCAACTCCGTGGTGGCCGCCAACAACAACCATATCGGTATCTACGCTACGGAGACGCCGGATATCAATGATCTGGAAGCATCGGCCACTCTCGAGTTGTCCGAGGGCCAGTTCACGATCTACGTATTGGTAACCATGCCCTACAACGATAATACCGGTATGGCCATGGAGAATCTGGGTGGCTTCGAGTTCAGGATCGAATGGCCCGCCGACTGGTTTGTCACCCCGACGCTGCACGCAAGCGCCACCAACTTCCTGAGTGCGCCGGACTTCTTCTGTGGTGCGAATGCTCCGGTGGTCAACAACATGGTCACGGTGGTGAGCCTGGCCTGTGGTACCTTCGATTTCAGTCCCACGCTGTTCCACATCACGCCGATCAGCGACCCGAGTCAGCAGACCATCCCCGGCAGCATCGCCATCACCGATGCCGACGACAACTTCTCCATCTCCGAGGCTTTCCCCTCCTCGGGTGATTTCGCCAACCCGGTCTTTGGTTTCAACATGACCGTCGTGTCCAACGAGGACAAGGCGTGGGGCGGGGTCAAGGCCCTGTTCAGCCAGTAGTACCGCCAGGTAACTGCAGCGGGGGTGCCTTGGGCACCCCCGTTTGCTTTGATAACCCCTGCTTTCACCCCGTTGACCCCCGCCACGGACAATCGTATAATAGATAAACCACCATGAAGGTGGTGTCCCGCCCCTGATCGCACATTCCGATGCTACCCGAAGGGAACGGCAGCATGAGTCGTCGTATGTTCCTTGGCCGGTGGTCCGCGTATATCCAGAGCCTGGCCCTGGGTGCGGTCCTGTCCGTCGCCGTGTCTGCTCCCGTGTCCGGGGCGCTGGTCGTCAAGAGCAGCGGCCCCGCCGGTGTCCACTTCTCCATGGCGGGACTCCAGCCCGTCTGGACGGAGTGGACAGGCGCTGACGGTGTGGTACGCCAACGGTTGGAAATAGCGGGATTCAGTCCTATCGCAGCCGGCGGCGGCCCCCGCCTGCCGCAACGGGGGACCTGGGTGCTGGTACCCGCGGGTTCCCGTCCCGAGTTGGTGATCCGCAGCGAGAAATGGCAGGCAGGCCATGACCACCTGCTGGCCTACGCCCCCCTGACAGTCACCCGGCTCGACGGCAACGGTGGCGGGAAACTTGTGGAGTTGTCTCTGCCCCCGGAGCAGGCGTTGCCCCAGGGTTATGTCATGGGGGACGGCGTGGCGGCTTCCCGGGCGCGTGCCTGGCAGGCCCGGGGTGGCTCGGCTGTGGAGTTGGGCGAGGTTACGACCTGGCGTGGTCGGCGCGTGGTCCAGGTCCGGATCGTGCCGGTGCGTCATGATGCCCACGGCAGGGTATCGGAGGTCCTGGAAAGCGGAAACTGGGAGATTCGTTTCGTTGCCGATCGTAAAGCAGCACCTCCGTCGGGACGGCCCCGACTGGACACCAGGGGCGACACCCGTTTTGCCGGAGTATTCC
>QNDV01000521.1 GCA_003646045.1 bacterium | reverse complement strand
TCCACTTGCTTGTAATGTCATTATATTGCTCCATTTATTAGCCTTATTTATTTATAATCCAATCATCTTGCTAAATCGCAAAACTAGTATATAATACATTAAAATAAAATTTAAGTCTGTCATAGTCTATAACAATGGCCACAAGTTACACAAATATTAAGTGAAGTAACCGCTGTTTAAATTGAGGTTTTTATTCCTCGCCTTGATACAGTATCCCTTACCGGACCCCCAAAATACAGAATTGAAGTCACATTGCGAATTCAATTACTACTGATTTTGTATCATTGTAATGGTTTTTATCTTAGTAATAAGATACAAAGTGAGTGGGATGTCGAGACTTGAGATCATTTCAATTGTCAACCCACAAGAATCCATCAGATCAATTACACATTCTGTTGGATATGCGTTAGGATTTAGTTCCAAGATTTGTGCATAAAAGGAGACCGTTAACCTGCCTTTCTTTAGTAAAAGTTGCATTGTGTAATCACATGGCTTAATAAGTCTTTCGAATTTAACTTTTTCATAAGTTTGATTCTATGACTTCATACTCTTGTTTAATATTATTTAATTATGTGAATAGTAGGTTTCATAAATTCAACCTACGTATCAATTCATGTTTCTTCTGTGAAGAAATCATTCATCACTTGTTTCTCTTTTTATTTCTTATTCATTAAAAGCTATTGTGTAGATGAAATTAGAAAAAGAGTTATCTATATTGAAATGAAGCGATAGCTGAATGATATAGATAATCTAGCGTATGGTGAAACCATACCTAGTATTTAATAAGAACTATTATCTTATATTGGAGCAAAGTGTGGATAAAATAAAAGGAATAATAAGTCATTGAAAATAAACGATTTCCTATTTATTTTATAAAATAGAGAAATCGTTTAAGTTATTGAAAATAAAGCATAAAGTAAATTTTTATGCATTAATTATATTTACTGTGCTGTTATGCTCTAATGAATCGATCAAATGGCACCTGTATTGGTATTAGGGAATGCTCGTCCAGCACCCCAGATAATACGCATAGCACCTGCACCGCCGGACGATGCATTTTGTGCTGCAAAGTCGACATTGTTACCGCCACCACCGCCTCCGTATTGTCCGCCGCTTCCGTCGCTAAATGAGAATCCACCATCTGTTCCATTAGCACCACCTGATCCACCGCCACCGCCTGCTTGAGAAGTAATACCGCCGGAACCAGATGTACCTTCACCTAATAAACCAACACCACCGCCTGAACCTGCTAGACGTCTCCATCCACCGCCAGCACCACCGCCACCGCCACCACCGAGGCCGTCTTCACCTAAACTATTTGCATTTCCACCGTCACCAGTGTAACCACCAGCACCACCACCGCCTCCTGAGTATGCAAGCTGAGGAGCTTCACCAATAATACTACCGAGACCGCCATTTCCGCCACCACCACCGGCAAAGTCACCACCAGCACCACCAGCACCAGCCATGCCTCTTTCACCCCCCGAGCCACTAACCAATGCAATACTATCAAAGTACGAGTCGCCCCCGTCTGTGGCATTATTATTTGATGTTGAACTAGAGTCATCTCCTAGTCCTGCCTCACCAATACACACATCATATGTCGTGCCAGGTATAACTGATATATTATTTCTCCATCCTAGACCACCACCACCACCGCCACCTGCTTCAGGTGCTGCTGAGTTAGAAAGTTTACATTCACCACCACCACCGCCGCCGACACAAACTACTGAAACTTCTGTAACTCCTGTAGGTACTGTCCATGTTGTACATCCTGCCGTGGTAAATATAGCTTCAGTTGGTGCAATTTCATTATCTATAATTACACCACTCACCACATTCGTTCCTATTGTTCCAAATGTTGGGTTAGAAATGGTTATTGTGAATGTTTCTGTACCTTCAAGCAAAGCATCATCAACTGCATTCAATCTAACATTAACTTCATCAATTCCCTCTGCTAATGTAATCACACCGCCTAAAATAGGTCCCCATACAGTTCCATTATAATAATTAAATATAACTTCAGCACCAATTGGACCCTGAACAGCAATATCCATACTTGACGCTGAATTTACTCCTGATTCTCTTATTACCTTATAAGTAGCATAATCTAAAGGATCAGCTTCTGATGCACTAGTATCCGCCGGTGATGTGTTTACAATACTAAATACAGGGGCAAAATCATTATCTGTAATTAAACTACCAACACTTGGAATACCAATTGTTCCGTATGAAGGATTGGAAATAGTCATTGTATATGTCTCATCACCTTCAAGCAAGGCATCATCTACAGCGTCAACCTTTAGATAAGTGTAGGTTTCGGATTCCGGGAATGTAAGAGTGCTACTTAAACCAATTATGCTTGTCCATGATACTTGATCATATGAGTAAGAGAATGATAAATCACTCAATGTTACATCACCACTTATTGCGACATCAAATGTAGCATTACCTGCTATACCGCTATCTCTAATAACACCAAATATTTCACCATCACCACCTTCTAATGCAGGGTTAGCACTAGGTCCATATAATGATATAACTTGTTCTGCATCATCATCACCTATGCCGCCGGATAAGTATGATTGTCCTATTAATCCGACAGATACTGATGTGATTCTAAAATGAAATACCTCTGAGCCTTCTATCAATAAATCGTCTATTGCTATTACACGAAATTTAACTTCAGTCATACTAGCTAAGAATGATATAGTTGGACCAGCAGTTACCCAAGCACTTCCGTTATAATATTCTAAATATGCATCAGCCGCTGAAAACGTGGATCCTGCTGCCGGTTCAAGAATAACACCAACTGTAGTAG
>QNDV01000520.1 GCA_003646045.1 bacterium | reverse complement strand
TCCCTCGATTTTTTCCAGCAGCACGATGGGCGACCGGGGCGAGGTCAGAAGCGATTCTTCAGCTTCGGAAACCACTCCCAGGCTGCGTGCCACCTCGAGATCCGCGGCCATGACAGCCAGGGGCTTGGCCTCCCGGTTCTTGCACCGGCGCAGGCGCTGGACCGCCTTGTCGCTGTCCGCCCGCACGGCGAGGTGGAATCCGCCCAAGCCCTTGATGGCGAGAATCCGGCCGACAGCGAGCAGCCCCGCGGCGGTTTCAAGGGGATCGGTGTGGCCATGGACCGGCCCGTTATCATCCTGCAGCCACACGTGCGGCCCGCACTGCGGACAGGCGTTGGGTTGGGCGTGGAATCGGCGGTCACCGGGGTCATCGTATTCAGCCTGGCACGCAGGGCACATGGTGAACCGGGCCATGGAAGTGTGGGGTCGGTCGTAGGGGATGCGGCCGATGATTGTCCACCGCGGGCCGCAGTTGGTGCAGGTGGTTAAGGGATACCCGTACCGTCGATCGTCCGGGTCGCGGAGTTCACGCAGGCAGGCGGCGCAGGGGGCCACATCGGGCGGGATCAGGGTGCGGGTGCCGGGCGCGTCGACCGAAGCCCGGATCTCGAAGGCGCCCACCAACGGTTCGGTCTCCACAGGGTTCGTCGTGACCGACACGATATCCGCCAGGGGCGGCGCTTCGCCAGTCAACCGGACGGCAAAACGATCCATGGCCTCGACCGGGCCCTGGATCTCGATGACCACGCCGTCGCTGGTGTTGGTAACAAATCCGGCAAGGTTTTCGGAGCCGGCGAGGTTGAAGACGAAGGGGCGGAATCCAACGCCCTGGACGAGGCCATCGACCACCAGCCTGCGGCGGGAATCGGGCGCCGGTCGCGTCATGATCCGGTCCGGCGACCCCCCAGGCGATTTTTCAACCATTCATACCACTGATCCATGCCTTCGCCGGTAGTGGCGGATATCCGGTGGAACTCGAGTCTGGGATTCACGGTCAGCGCCGCCTGTTCGCACTTGTCCACGTCGAAGTCCACGTAGGGCAGCAGGTCGATCTTGTTGATCAGGCACAGGTCCGACGCGGCAAACATGGTGGGATACTTCAGCGGTTTGTCGTCGCCTTCGGTGACGCTGATGATCACCACCTTGGCATCTTCCCCCAGGTCGAACATGGCGGGGCAGACCAGGTTGCCCACGTTTTCGATCATCATGAGCGATCCCTCGTCCGGCGCCAGTTCGTCGCAGGCCCGGCGGATCATCTGCGCGTCCAGGTGGCAGCCCTTGCCGGTGTTGACCTGGATCACCGGCGCCCCGGTCGCGGCGATGCGGTCGGCGTCGTTCAACGTTTGCTGGTCGCCCTCGATGACCGTCACGGGGATCTCGTCCTTCAGTGCGGTGATGGTGCGTTCGAGTACTGTCGTCTTTCCCGACCCCGGCGACGATACCAGGTTCAGCACGAGGATATTCTTGGCCTCGAACCAGCCCCGGTTGCGCTGGGCCAGCATGTTGTTCTGCTGCAGGATGTCCGTTTCGATTCGAAGCGTCCGCGAGGGCCCGTGGTCATGATGGTCATGATGATGGTGATGGTTATGATCGTGATGGTCGTGCGGGGACCCGTGATCGTGATCATGATCATGATGATGGCCGGGTTCTCCGGCCGCTCCGGCTTCTCCGGGTTTCCGGAAGGTCACCGCTTCGGGGGGCTGTCCACAGCCGCAGGTGTCACACATGTCGCACTCCCACAATTTTCAGAAAATGTTCAGTCCACGTTGATGGAACGGACCCTCAGTTCCTTGCCCTGCAGGATCTCCACCAGTCCCTGCCCGCAGGCAGGACATACGGCCATGAAATAATCCACCGCCACATCCTGGCCGCAATCGGGGCAGTGGCCCAGGCCGGGAATTTCATGGATCACCAGATCGGCCCCGGCGGCGAGTGTGCCGCGGCGGGCCACTTCGAAACAGAATTCCAGCGAGGGGATCTCCACGCCGGCCAGCTGGCCCACCTCGATTTCCACCGAGTTGATGACCCGGGCACCGGCGGACCGCGCCTCGTTTTCGGCGATATCCAGAACGCCTGACACGATGGACATCTCATGCATGGTTACAACCCGAGAAAGCGAATGGCAAGGCCGCTGCCGAGAATCGTCACGCCGGCGATGGCGTGGGTGTAGCGTTCGATCCGCTGCATGGGGATCAGGCGGATGCCCCTCTGGGCCAGGAAGACCATCATCAGCATGGTGGCGATGGTCACGACGGCGAAGATCCCGGCCACCAGGAACAGACCCCAGAAGCTGCTGGTGGCCGCCGGGTACATCAGGATCGGAATCAGGGGTTCGCAGGGGCCCAGCACGAAGATGATGAACAGAGCCCAGGGGGTGAGGTTGCGGCTGGAGGCCGAACCCTCGTCGTGTACGTGGGAATGTTCGTGGTGATGGCTGTGGTGGTGGGTGTGGGCCGAACCGTCGGAATGCTGGTGCACGTGGGTGTGGGGTTTGTCCCGCATGGCCTTGCGCAGGCCCCACACGGCGTAGACCAGGCCAAAGGAAATCAACAGCCAGGCCGCGATATCTCCGCGCACGCCCTCGATGAAGTTCAACTGCCCCACGGCCACACCCAGACCGATGCCGACCAGGCCCAGCACCACGGACCCGAGCACGTGGCCGATCCCGCACAGGGTCGTGACGCCCAGGGTGCGCCCCAGGGACCAGTTCCGCGCCTTGCCGATGACGATGAAGGGGAGGTAGTGGTCAGGCCCCGTGACGGTGTGCACGAAGCCGATGGTTGCAGCGGTGGCGGCAAGGATGCCCAGTTCCGAACCCATG
>QNDV01000519.1 GCA_003646045.1 bacterium | reverse complement strand
CTGCCCGCAGCGTGTCCGGCACCCAGGACTCGTGGCGTTCGCGGGTACCCAGTTCCGGCAGGTACTCGGCGACGATACGGACCGCCGCTTCCGACAACGCGCTCGACGGGTTGTCCGTGCCGACCTCCAGCAACAGTTGCTCCAGGAACCGGCGGTGGCGGGACTGGTACTGGTCGACCAACGGCAGTATGGCGCGGCAGATCCAGCCCTGGGGCTGACGCTTCATGCCGTCGAAGATGCGTGGTCCCAGATACGACCCCTGGCTGGTCCCCAGCAGCAGTGAGAAGACCGGGCACAACTCAAGTGGTATGGGCGTCACCACGTCACGTACGCAACGCTTGCGGGCCAGAGCTTCGAGGCTCTCCAGCCGACCCAGCCGACCCAGCATCGTTTCGCGATCGGGCCTCGCCACCATGGAGCATATCTCGTCGAAGGCCACGGAATGTTTACGCCGGCCCTCCATCAGGATCTCGTTCAGCATGAAGGGCCACAGCTTGTCGATCTGTGCCTGTGAGCAGCCCTCGCTGATGTCGCGCAGGAAGGCCAGCCCCGACTGGACTCCCGAACTGCGTACCGAATCGGTGAGTAGCAGCAGGGGCCCGAAGCTGCGCTCCTCTTCGTCCGGATCCAGGAAACCCCGGGCGCCGGCCACCATTATCTCCCACTCGGCGGGCGACAGGGTGGTGCGGGTGATATCCCGCAACCGCTTCTGGATCCTGGACTGCACCAGCCGCTTCTGGTTGCGGGTCATCATCTGCAGCAGGATCGAGAGTTCCTCGGTACGGCCTTCGGTCATGAGTTGCGGTTCGTCGGTCCCGGATTCGCGGGCACAGGCCTCAATGGCCGCCAGCAGTTCCGCCACCGGCATCAGCTCGCTCAGGGGCTTGGGCTTGGGTGGGGCTTTCTTTTCCCCACCCTCGTTTTTCGGTGTGGGTCGATGCAGGTGACCCAGGAGCAGGTCAATGGCCTCGCGCGAGTTCTCCTCGGATTCAGGCCTGTTGCCCAGGGACCGGAAGATGGAGGTCAGGGCGTCCAGATTCACGTGGGAGCTGGCTCGCTCACCCGGATCTCCGGCACGCGGCTGCTCTACCTTCAGGTCGGTCCGGGCCGCCTTCATGAGCAGTTTCTCGACCTCGCCCCACGATACCTGGGGCAGTGAACCGGTATCCCGGATGTGGCTGTCCAGGTAGCGGGGAATGGACTCGAGCAGCTTGCGGCAACGCTTGATTTCCTCTGTATTCAGTCCGTGCACGGAGAGGGTTGCCAGCAGCGCTTCAATGGTCGGCTGGGAGGCGTCACCGCTGCCTGCCTCGGGATCCTCCATGTCCTCTATCTCGCGGGTCATGAATTCGAGGTGCTCGACGCCGATGGTCAGGGGCATTCCCTCCACCACCACCTGCTGAAAATCCCGGGCACCCTTGATCTTGTTGCGGTAGGAAAGCAGGCGGCTGACGAAATCGTGGAGATCATTGGACGAGACGTTGCTGTCGATCTCCACCACAGAGATACCGATGCCGCCGATCAGGTCCATGAAGCTCTCGACGCCCCGCAGTTCCGGATCCATGTTCACGCCCTGCAGGGACAGTTTGCCGCCCCCCACCTCGAAACGCAGGGATGGTGCCTTGCCCAGGGTTCGCTCCAGGGCCTTGAGAAACCGGTCTGCCGCCTGGTCGCACATGGAATGGCCGGCAGGATAGTAGACACCGATCTTGAAGACCCGTTCGAGGGCCTCCATCAGGTCGGCCAGAGCCTGGGGATCGACGTACTCTTCTTCCTCGGCGTGGTTGATCGTCTGGACAGCGTCGCTTGTCTCGGCGACATCGGTTGTCTGTTCGACCTGGTCCGTCATGGCATATTCCCTGTCTCCGGCTGCAGGTGCAAGCCGGCTCCCTCTCCCGTTCTGCTATATGTGCTCCAGTGAATATCGGACGAATCGCGGGTCCATTGAGCGTTTCTCGCGCCCGGGACCGGTATCAGGACGCAGGCGGCCCCAGGGGCAGACGGAGGCGGAACTCGGTACCTCGCCCGGCGGCGCTGACAAAGGAGATTTCACCGCCCAGATAACGCTCGGTAAGCAGTTTCATGCTGTAGGTTCCGATACCGCGCCCCACGCCCTTGGTCGAGAAGGAGCGCCGGAAGATCTGCATCTGGACTTCCTGGGCCATGACGTCATCGTTCCAGACCCAGAATTCGATATGGTCCTCGTCCCGGCGGCAACCGGTGCGAATACCTGCCTCGCCCGTCGACGCCTCCAGTGCGTTCCGGATCATGTTCCCCAGCACTCGCACGAGCAGGACATGCGATACCTCCAGGCCGGTTTCACTCGAATCCGGGTCAATGACCACCGAATGGCCGGCGCCTTCCGCATCGTGCCGGTACGTTTCGGTCACCTCGCGCAGGATCTGCAGGCTGTTGGTTCGGCTGGTGATGGTGTCCAGATCGCCGCTCTCGGCCGCTACCAGATCGCGCTGACACTTGATTTCCTCCACCAGCTGCTCGGTGGTGAAAGTAAGCATGGGCACGTATTCCTGGAGTTCGGCCGTGGACTCGGTCGCTTCCAGCAGGATGGCTATACCCTGGATTCCGCCCGCCACGTTGAGAATGTCGTGGAAGAAGGCTCTCTCGAGAACCTCGCGCCGCTTCTGGTCGGCGATGTCCTGGATGGCGATGAGCGTAAAGTTTCGGCCCCCGACCCCGAACGGGCTGGCCTTGATTCTCAGATCCGCCGCCGTCGCATCGGTGATACCGATGCTGCAGTCGCGGATGACCGTTCGGCCGGATTGGGCGGCCAGGACAGCCGCCACCGCGCCGCAGGTGCGGCAGGCCTCGGTAGTACCACAGCCCCCG
>QNDV01000518.1 GCA_003646045.1 bacterium | reverse complement strand
TGGTTGAGATAGGTCACCAGGACCATGCGGTTCTCACGGGTGATCTGGCGCGGGCCCACGATCTCCCGCATCTCGACCACCTGCGACAACGGCACGGTGCCCTCGGATGACATCTTCCATGCCTGCCTGGGAGCCCACCTGCCACTGGTCTTTTGGCTTGCGGAAGCGGTTGGCATCCTCCATGCGTCCTCGGGTTTGCAGGAGGTCCGACTACAGGCGAAATTTTTCGATTGCGTGAGAAAACCGGCCGGCGATTTGCCGAAAGAACTGAACGTGAACATCAGTGAAAGCCTCTTTTTGTTGAGACGAGAAAAAGAGGAATCTCAGAGGGTTGCCCATGGCATAGAGGGGGCAGGTCAAGCATTCTACGGCACGTTGGTGCTCCACTCCGAGGTGTCTCCAGACTCGAAGCCGTCTACGAACAAAACCGCCAGGCAATCGATGTCAGTGGCCGAGTTGTTGCCGGTGCTCGGGTCGGTAACGCCCGCAGGCGCCGCGACAGTGGCGGTGTTGCTGATCCGATCATATACCGCTATCGGGTCAACTGTACACACCGCGGTGTAGCTCACCCAGGCAGAAACCGGCAGATCAGCGAAATCCGACAGGTTTCCAACCACCGGTCCGGGCGTGCAGCCGGCACCAGCCGAAGCGGTACAGCTCCACTCGCAGTTGATCAGCTCGATCGGGAAGATGTCTTCGACCTTGGCGGAGAGGGCGTCGCTGGGGCCGTTATTGACAGCAGTGATCGTGTAGGTGACCGTGTCGCCCGGCTCGGCGATGAGCACCCCGTCGTCTTTGGAGATCGCGAGGTCGGCCTCGGGCGTCAGGGTGTCCGAGTCGCTGGCGCTGTCGTTGGCCGCGTTCGGGTCGATGACGCCGCTTGGTTCAGCCACCGTGGCCGTGTTGACGAGGTCGCCGGTGGCGCTCGGATCCACGGTGGCGTTGGCGACATAGGTCACCGAAGCGCCCGTCGGCAGGTCTACCGCGTCGCCGATATCGCCCGAGCCGTAGGATGGATCCAGGGACAGCTGATCCCAGCTGGTCCCGTTCCAGTGGTGGGCGTTGAGCCCGCTGCAGGTGTTGCCGGAAAGCTCGCCGGCTGAGTAGAAGAAGCTAACGAACGCGTCCCGGCCGGTCGTGTTGGTGGGGGCGATGTCGAAGCAGCGTTGCACACTCTCTCCCGGGATGGCGGTGCAGTGCTGGTTGCCGCTGATGGTGACCGTGGTACTGCCGAGGTCGGCGTTGTTGGCGTTGAGGGTCAGTCCGCCGTAGTCGCCGGTGTTGAAGAAAACGACCTCCGAGCTGCCGTTCACATCCTGTGTGCGCTGCAGGGCGCCGTTGTTGGTCAGGAAATTGTTGACGGTGAGACCGTCCGGGTCCATGTCCACAAGGGTGGCGCCGCTTTCAATCGTCAGGTTTGCAAAGGCGAGACCCTCGGCGGCCACGGTCTGAGAGCCGGCGCCGCTGAAGGTCACGACACCGTTGTTGGCGCTGAAGACGCCGCCGTTGTAGCCGAGGTCGCCGCCGACGTCGACTCCATGGTCCGACGCCGATACGTGCAACGTGCCGCTATTGAGAACCAGGTCGCCCTCCACGTTCAGGGGTGCAGTCAGGGTGGTGACAGCCGTGGAGGTCTGGGGGTGACTGCCGGCATGAAGGGCCGCGATCCCGGTCCCGTCCAGCGCCCGGTTGTAGACACGGACGTCGTCCAGTGCGCCGTCCAAGCCTCCGTCTGAACCGCTCCAGCCCAGGTGGACTCCGTCCCCAGGCGTCACCGTTCCGGATACCGACACCGGCGTGCCCAGCTCGACTCCGTTGAGGTACAGGCGCATGGTGCTCCCGTCATAGGTGGCGGCCACGTGGTACCAGTTGCTGTCCACCCAGGCGACTGAGGCTTCGAGGTTCGTAAGGCTGCCGAAGTTGACGTAGAACTGCAGCTTGCCCGTACCCTCGTGCTTGTATCGCAGGACTGCCTTTTCGTTGCGCAGGGTGATGATGCGCATGTTGGTGCTGGAAGGCGTGCTGTCCAGCCAGACCCAGGCCGATAATGTGAACTCCTGGAGGTCGTCGATGGCCGGTGTGTCGGGGATGCTGACGTAATCCGCAGGGGACCGTTCGAGATGGAGGGCGCCGGGGTCGAAGAAGCTCACTGCCGGGGGTGTGCCGGCTTGCCAGGACGGGTCCCCGTTGAGTGCGCCGTCGTGGTGGTAGCCGGAGGAGTCGGACGCGGTGGCGCCCGAGTCCTCGTCCAGCTTCCAGTAGCCCAGCAGGCCGTCGTTGAGGGTCAGGTGGCTGAAGGACGGGCCTCCGCTCTGGCTGCCGATGTAGCCGAGCGTCACCTGACCGCCTTGGCTGCTGCGGGGGTCAAAGGACCCGCCGGTGTGGAAGAACCCTCCGCCGACGGTCATGAATCCCACTCCGAATGGTGAGGCGAACGAGGCCCCGGATAGTTTGAAGTCGCCGCTGATGCCGATGATGCCGCTATAGCCGCCGTACTGCCCACCGGCCTGCTGCCAGTCGCCGTTGACTGTCAGCCGGGCGCCGTAGTTGATTCCGCCGGCCTCGGTGTAGGCGCTGTCGATGATCCAGCCTGCCACGGTGAGGTTGGCGTTCACAGTAAAGGCCCGGTCGTGGTCGGCAAATACAGGGATGTTGTTGGGCGCCGGCAGGACGCCGCCCTGCCAGTTGCCGGGGGTTGAGGTGTAGCCGCCGTCAAAAGTATCCCCGGTCCACATGATGTAGGGCGACTCGTAGGCCCCGGTGTCGCACAGGCCACCGGTGGGGCGGGGTTCGTTGCGCTGGTCGGAGGTGTAGGTGGTGCCGCAGCCGTTCGTCCCTTCTGGAATCACGTCCACTG
>QNDV01000517.1 GCA_003646045.1 bacterium | reverse complement strand
GGGGCTGGCGCGCGGGTTTCGGGTTGTTGGTGGGGGGCGCCGGCAGACGGGCCGGTCTGACGGCGGACGGAGGACTGGGGCCCGGTGGCGCGGGATTGAGGGGCTGGAGTCGGCCCTTGACCAAACGGGCGGTGCGCGGAGTCGGTGTCCGGCAGGGACTGGGACCATTGGTCCTGGGACTGGCCGCCGGAGAGAGCCCCTCTGGTCGGGCAGTCCTCATGTCTTTGTCCCACCGGGATAGACTCTGGCAAATATTGGCGGTGAGGGGTCCCGGAGGTCAGGACCATGTGGGCGGGAACGGGCACTGGCGGCATGGCTCCTGGTACGGGGGTTGGGAGGCCGTGGTACCGGTGATGACTCCATTGGGCAGGGGTGGTGCTCTCGCGTTTTCAGCCGGTTGGCGCCACCGCCGAGAAATGCAGATCGAGGGTCTGGTATCACTGGCCACAGGCGCCACCTCGATATTGGCCGCGCCGCCCATGATCCTCGGCACGCGGGGCGGTGACGGCTGGGCCTTGCGCGGGTGGGTCAGGTTGGAGGGCAGTACCCGGATCGCGCTCCTGGTTTCACGCGCTCGTCGTCGGGACCAGCGGGATGGTCTGCAGCACACCATGTTGGTGGATACGCGCGTTGATGGCCGCCTTGAGCCCGGGCTGCAGTGGGAACTGGCCTGGCGGGTATCCGACAAGGCGCGTCCCGTGTGGCAGGATGCGACGCCGTGGCTGCCTCCGGACATGGTGCGCGGTATCCGGCGACGAGCCCTGTCGGCCCAACTGCGCAGCCGCCGGGGACCCGTGACCTGGCGTCTGGAACTGCGGACGCTGGCCGTGGATGATCGACGTCGCAGCCTGTTGGCCGCGGCAGTTGCCACACCGTTGGGCCATGCACTGGAACTGCGGGGCGGCCTGGCCCATGCCTGGGGAGGCGCCGTGGACCTGATCTCGGTCCTGGTTCCGGTACCCGGCAGGGTGCTTGCGCGCCACTGGGGCGCCTGGCAGGGCGAGACCTGGCTGGGATGGGGCAGGGGCCGCGGTTCCCTGCGCTGGAGTGCCAGCCTGCACCTGCGCAGACCCGCCACGGGCGGAGCCCCGGTGCCGGCCCTGCGGATGGAGGCAATACTCAGCCTGTGATCTGCTCAACCCTGTCCGTGGACAGCCGATGAAATGGGGAACAACCCGCGACGCCCAGGGAAAGGAATATGTCCCATGCCTTCGAGTCCCCATCCCACCGACAGGATCGATGCCCGGACCAATGCCGGCTGCGTCCAACGGATGACTGCCCTCGCCGGTCTTCCCGGGCCGGCGCATGCTGCGACAACCGCTCTGGCGAGGTTGCTGGTTGATGACGCCGATGGTCCACGGGCACTGGTTGAAGTAGTAGCCGGTCGCGGACCCACGGCCGAACGCCTGGTGCGGGCGCTGGTAGCGCCGGCGGAACCGGAAGCCCTGCTGCTGGGTCGCGCCTGGAAATGCGCGGGCTGGGAACACCTGTGCGACGAGGATCGGGCGGCCCTGCAGGTCGACAACCGACACCAGTGGGTTCCCGCTGCCATCGAGCGGCAGGAGGCGGTGACCTGGATCGAGGATCTGCGCCAACGTATGGCACCTCTGGTAGCTTCCCGGGTCGCCGGAGAAGACCTGGCTACCGCGGATCTGGAGCAGGTGGCCCGGGCCGTGTCACTCGACGCGGATTTGTGGACCCTGCGCACCAACCGGACCCTGACTCGTGCCCGCGAACGCGGCCGCGACCTGGGGGACCGGATCCATCGCTGGCCTCTGGAGGCAAGTGACCGGCAGGAGTTGTCTCGACGTCTGGAGAGGGGGGCACCGGCTCCCCCGTCGGACCGGGTAATTTCCAGGTTACGCCGGACCCTGGGACCCGACCGTCTGGACGAACTGCGGGCCGAACTGGCGGATGATGCCGACCTGGCTCGTCTGGAGCGCGTACTTCAATCCCTGGGACGCGATGAACTGGCCGTGCCGGATCCCGAACGGGGGCTGGGCCTGCTGCTGGATCTGGCCCGGGCGCCGGGAGCGGTGTCCCTGATGGCAGCGGATCCCGATCCCCTGCTCATGGCTGCGTTCGTGCTGGAGCGAGGCCGGCGGGGAGTGGTGGCCTTCCCCCTGCCCGCAGGTCGTGGGCAGGAGGCGCTTCAGGCGGGGATGAAATTGCCCGCAGGGGTAGTTCTCGGCGAGACCACCCTGGAGGTGGATTGCGGCGCGGCGCTCCTGGCCACGGAGGCCGACAACGAGAACGAAAAGGGCCCGCGGAAGAACACCGGTAATTCCGCCATCAAGGAAATGGTCCTGGGAAGCATGCAGTCCACCAGCGCCATACTCGCTTTCCTGCGTGATCCCAAGGTGGCGGCCATACCCGGGCTGGTGGAGGAAGTGGTCGTCCGTACCCGCAATCCCCAGGTCCTGGCGACCATTGCCACCGATCGTACGCTCCACGGCGGATTTGCCAACCGCGGTGTCCCTCTGGCATTGTTGAGAAGTCCGGTGAACGTATCGATCAAGACCATTCGACGCTTCATCCACGTGAAGTACGCGGCCAAGATCGAGCTGAAGCGCATGGCCATCGATACATCGGGTATCAGGCAGGAGGTCAACCGGGAAGTCATCAAGTACCTCGACAGTCTCACTTAGCCGGTGCGCAACAACCAGGCTGGCGACGCCACGCCGGCCACTCATCGATGAGAGTGGCTTTATAGACCTTCCGTACTTCCGCAGGGGCATGGTAGATTTGCTCCATGGCCGCGACGGGATCACATGGACGTAACTACTGGCAACTTCTCGCCGCAGCGCGGGAAGCCTTGGCTGTCACCGATTTCGTGGTGGCTGAACGCCGGTTCGAAGAAG
>QNDV01000516.1 GCA_003646045.1 bacterium | reverse complement strand
CGTCATGGGCACGAAGCGCACCGCCAGCACGCGGCGACGGGTCAACTGCCCGTCGCCGCTCTTTTCCATTACCGTCAACCACTGGGTTTCGCCGTGGGGCCCCACCGGCATGATCAGCCGGGCCCCGGGTGCAAGCTGGTCGAGCAACGGCCGGGGTACCTCGTCGGCCGCCGCGGTGACCATGATGCCGTCGAAGGGAGCATGATCCGGCAGCCCCGCGTAGCCATCCCCCTCGTGCACCTCTACGTTGTCGTAGCCCAGGGCGCCCAGGCGCAGGCGGGCCGTGTGCGCCAGATCGGTCACGATCTCGATGGTGTGTACGTACCCACTGGTGAGAACCTCCGACAGTATCGCCGCCTGGTAGCCCGAACCGGTGCCGACTTCGAGTACCGTGTCACCGGGAGCCAGGTCCATCAGGTCGGTCATCAGGGCCACGATGGTGGGTTGGCTGATGGTTTGCCCCAGGCCGATGGGCAGAGGCCGGTTCTCATAGGCACGGGAGCGGTAGGTGTCGGGGACGAATTCGTGCCTGGGCACGGTGGCCAGGGCGTTTGCGACGGGTAGCGACAGTTCGGGTCGACCCAGCACCTCACGGTTGCGCGCCACGTCCATCTGGACGGCACGCAGCATGTCCCGGCGCGGTACGGCGAAACGGTCGCCCTCGTCGCTCCGGGAGGCACCGTCCATGCCGAGGCTCGCAAGCACGATCATGGCGATTACGATTCCGGTTTTCGGGAAATATCCCATGGCATCACCATGGTGACCATAGCGAAGCCCGGCCGCAACGGCAACCGGGCCCGCGACGAAAGGTTACGACATGAACGCCAAGACCATGACCACGGCCCTGTTGTTGGCCGTGCTGGGAGGATGGATCGTTATGACTGCAGACGGCGAGGCCCTGGCTGGGCAGAACGAGCAGGCAACCGGGTTCGAGCAGGCAACCCTTGGCGGAGGTTGTTTCTGGTGCATCGAAGCGGTCTACGAAGAACTCGACGGCGTGATCAAGGCCGAGAGCGGCTATGCCGGCGGCCGCACCGCGAATCCCACCTATGAGGAGATCTGCAGCGGCGCGTCAGGCCATGCCGAGGTGGTCCAGATCACCTACGACCCGACCGTGATCAGCTATGCCGAAATCCTGATGGTGTTCTTTTCGGTCCACGACCCCACGACTCTCGATCGCCAGGGAGCTGACGTGGGTACCCAGTACCGGTCGGTGATCTTCGCCCACGACGAAGAGCAGTTACGCATCGCCGAAGCGGCGCTCCACGCCGTGAGGGAGTCCGATCTGTGGGAGAACAAGGCGGTCACCGAGGTCACGGGCCTGCCGCGCTTCGTCCGGGCCGAGCAATACCACCAGGACTACTATGCCCGGAACAGGACCCAGGGATATTGCCAGGCGGTGATCAACCCCAAGCTGGCCAAGTTCAGGAAGGATTTCGCGGAAAGACTGAAAGAGTAGTCGGGGCTAGAAGCCGACCCGCACGCCCAGCTTGAGATTGCGGCCCTGGCCACCGGGCACCAGGCGGTCGTTGAACTCGGCCATGTTCGGGTGCAGCACTTCCTCGTCCAGCACGTTTTCCACCGTGGCGTAGATCTGCAGACGGCCGAGATTCCACCGGTAATCCAGGTTCAGCTGCCAGAGGTTGTCCGCACTGGCTCGCTCGCCGATGTACCGCAGCGATCCGCCGATCAGGTGATGGGCGGCGAACCCGTAGGTGGAGCCGAGGTTGAAGGTGAAAACCGGGGTGTAGACGCGGGCGATGTCATCCGGGTCGACTTCGTTGCCCTCGAAGTAGTAGGTCAGGCCCGAGTACAGGTTCAGGTTCGCCGTCGGCACATACTGCAGATCGATCTCGGCGCCGTAGCGGGTAAACGATCCCGTGTTGAAGAAGCGCACCGGCTCACCGGGCAACCGCTCGGTGAAGATGAAATCATCCCCGTCCAGACGCCACAGGTTGGCGCCGAAAAGCACCTTGTCCACGATGTAGTTGTAGGCCAGGTCGAGGGTCTTGACCTTTTCCGGCGTCAGGTCCGGGTTGCCCTCCACCAACGGTGGCGCGTCGGCTCGCATCTGGGTGAAACTGGGCGAGTTGAATCCCACCGAGTAGAGCAGCTTGAGTGCCTGGTGGTCGCCCAGTCTGCGGATCACTGCCAGGCGGGGCACGAGGTCGTCACCGGTGATGCTGTTGTTGGTGTAACGTCCACCGGCCAGGAAACGCCAGGCCGGCGAGGGGCTGTAATCCAGCTGTCCGTAGGCGGACGTCTCGTTCAGGCTGAATTTCGGCATGATCGAGCTGAAGACCTCGCCGGTTTCCGAGTCGAAGGACTCGTAGGCTCCCGTGGATCTGATTTCATACTCCGCGCCGAGGAACAGGTCCAGGGTGCGGCTGAGCGTCCGGGCGTAGGTGGCGCCGGTGCGCCAACGGTAGTTGTAGTGGCCATCGCCTTCGGTCTTGAAACTCAGGCCGCCGCCGTCCACGACGAAGATGGGGTGGAAGCGGTTGTAATCGGTGAAGACGGACAGCTTGGAGGCGTCATTACCCACATCCTGGCGCAAACTGACCAGCCATCCCTTGTAGGTGAGGTGGTTGACGTTCTCCGGCTGGCGAGGAATCGTCACGCCCGTATAAAGCGACTCGAAGGCCTGGGCCAACAGGGTAAAATCACGGTAGCGATACTTGAGTAGCGCCGACGTGGTTTCCTCCTGTTTGGAGATGGTACCCTCGTCGATGACCTCGGTACCGTCGTCATAGGACGGGTAGCGGGCGGCATAACCGTCGTCACGCTGTACCTCGAAAGCGGCGGACAGCTGTCCCCAGTCATTTTGTCCCGTGTCGTAGTATCCGCCGCCGTTGACATAGCTG
>QNDV01000515.1 GCA_003646045.1 bacterium | reverse complement strand
TCCATTCGTCCGGATCCACCGGCCGCAGGAAGTTGCGGCTCCAGACCAGGAACAGGTCGTTGCCCGGCTGCAGTGTCCAACGCAGACGGTTGTTCAGGCCCACATTCCGCGATTCCGAGTCGTACTGGGTGTAACTCGACAGGATCAGGTCCGGACTGAACGCGTAGACCGCACGCAGTTGATAAAGCCGCTGGGTGAATGTGCCCTCGGGCAGATCACCGAAGTTCTGTTCGACACCCAGCCGCAGTTGCAGGTGGCCGCCCCCGGAAGCGTAATTGACAAAACTTTCCCACTGGGTCAACGAGCCGGTGAAGAAGTCGCCGAACCAGACCGTGGCGCCGATGCTGACCGGGCGATGTTCGGACGACTCGGCTTCGAAGCGGAAACGGTCGAACCTGTATTCCCCGGCCGGAATGACCACGCCGTCGGCCACTTCGAAGGGCTCGGTGAGCCGCTCGTACCGGGGCATATAGTTCGCCTCGAGGTGCTCACCAGACTCGGTCCGGGCGTTGAACGGAGCAGTAAAAACCCGCCAGGACTCGGTCCGACCCTCCAGGTCATACACGACCAGCGGATAGAACTCGAAGAAGAACTGGCGAACCCAGTCGAAGGCACCCGGCCCCGGTCGCGGCTGATAGGAACCGCCGCCCATGAGCCACCGGGTTCCCGGCCGGGGCATGAAGCCCAGGGCAGGATCCAGACCTTCACCGAACTCGCGGTAGACGGCGTACAAATCCCACAGGTCGTTGGGATAGTCCACCTTCAACCCCCAGCCGCCCCGTTGACCGGCCGGCACATCGCCCCGGCTGGCGGCAGCCCAGGCTCCCACCGAGAAATTGCGGTCCCCGGCCAGGGTCGAGGTCTGCCACACGGCGTCCACGCCCCCCAGGGTATTGGCCGCGACGCCGTCGGGATGACCGTCGGTGAGGATGGTCCCTACCGTCAGGTGCCGGTCCACGTCGTAGGTGATACGGCCCACGAAGAGGTTGGCTTCTGCGGTGTGCTCGGTGCTGCCGGTGCGCGTCCCCAGCACGCCGATGCCCCAGCGGCCGCTGCGCCCCAGCAACTTGGCCCCGGCCTCGATGGGCACCTGTTCCCCGGCGTACAGACCTATCCGACGCGAGAAGTAGGGAATGAAATCGTAGCCCAGCCCGCTGCCGAAAGTGAACTGTTCGGAGCCCTCGAGAAAGAAGGCGCGCTTCTCCGGAAAGAACAGCGGGAAGCGGGTGAGGTTGATCTGCCTGGTATCCACCTCTGTCTCGGCAAAGTCGGTGTTGACCGTCAGCACGGCGCTCAGTTCCGGGGTCACGTTCCAGGTGGCATCTCCACCCACGTCGCCGGTGGCGGTGTAGGAGGAGGCGCCTTCGTCCCGTTCGGTGCGTACCGCTCCGTAGGGACTGATGGACAGCCCCAGACCCTGGTCCAGGATGCCCGTACCGGTTACCAGTCCGGCCCGCCGCAGGTCGAACAGCCCGGCGTCCAGGGAACTGTCCGCCCAACGCAGGGTGAGCCGCTCCCGGGCCACCACGCGCTCGATGTTCAGCCCCCAGGCACTTTCGCGCCCGGGGTAACGCAGGGTCTGGGCAGGGATGCGGATCTCGGCGGTCCAGCCCTCGTCCGTGACCTCGGTGGCCGCGTACCAGATACCGTCCCAGTCCAGGGACATCTGCTCCGGACCACTTATCAGTCCATCCACCCGGGCGCCTGCCGCGTTGATCCTGAAGTAGTAGCCGCGGCGCTGATCCCCGAACGGATCCAGTACCAGGGCGATGCTGTCATCACCGTGCAGGGCTCCGTCGCGTTGCATGGTGTGGACGGCAATACGCCCCGGCTCGGGGTCGCGGCAGATGAATCCGAAGGTCAGTCCACCGGGATCCGCCAGGACCATTACCTCCGTGGTGTAGGCAGTGGGCTCACCGGGGCGGGGGTCCTGCTGGACAAGATCGTTGATGCGGCCGGCGGTTTGCCATGAAAGCTCGTCGAGGCGACCGTCCACGGTAATATCGTCCCGGGCGGGCACGGCGTCGAGTGTAACTGCGGCAGAGGCGGTGTTGGCCAGGGACAGAACCAGGGCGCAGGCCGTCAGCATATTTCCCGGGTGCAGTGCTCTCATACGGATGGCGGTCCTTTACCGGAAGTCCCCCTGATTGGTGGATCTTACATCCCTTGCAGACGGTAACAAGAAATATCAGCGGTGTTCCCGGGCCGGTACCGATTCAGTCTGGACATCCATGTGGTATCCTGCCCGCACGCAGACGGCTCCACCCATCGGAGGTCACGCCATCCGCAAGGTACCGATCATCCTCCTGATCCTGCTGGCCGCCCTCCCGGTCGGCGCTACCGGCGACTGGTCCCACAGCACCGTATTCGGCGACCGCCTCGGCTGGGTACATCCCCTGGTCAACTACAGCTTCGACCCGATCTGGCAAAGGAACTGGGAACGCCACCTCCTGCGCGGCGGCGGCCTGCGGACTACCGTGGGCAGTGTTTCCACCTACGACTTCTTCACCCTCATGACCGTGAACGTGGACCAACCCCTCGCTGGTCCCTTCCGCTTCATATACCGGGGTTCCTGGCGCGAGGGACTGCACCTGGACGAGGATCTGCAGGAACACTGGCTGGGCTTCGAGATGGCCGTGGCCGGCCCCATGGGCCTGCACCTCCAGGTCCATCCCACAAGCGACAAGGAGGACATGGACCTGCGAGCCGGCGTGGTGCTGGTCGATGCCACCAGGGAACGGTACCTGCGCCTGTCGTTGCGCCTGGATGATTTCCTCTATGAGCGGAAGAACCCCCACGGCGGACTGTCCGAATCCGAGTCCGTGGGGGTGCAGTGGGAAGGACGGTATGCCGGTGACCGCTGGGAGGTGTTC
>QNDV01000514.1 GCA_003646045.1 bacterium | reverse complement strand
ATACTCTGCATCGGTGACTTCAGCAACGGCGAGGAACTCTTCGATCTCTGGCGCCCGGATTTCATGGATGCGAGTTGTATCGACGAACAGTGGCTTATCGGCCAACCCAAGATCACTTCAGCTGATCGATTTGCATACGAGGGCGATACCTGCGCCATGTTCAACATGGACAACTGTTTCGAGTGTGCGCGTCAGCTGGGCTACTATTGCGGCCCCGAGGAATTCGAGAACGGGCTCTGGACCTGTAACCAGGATAATCCTGGTCCCGGCTGTACGGGGGTCGACGGCCTCGACACCCAGATCCATTGGTTGGTGGGCATGGCTCCACCGCCCCCGGGTCTGCGCCTTTGGGCAGCCGACAGCAGGGTCCACATCTACTGGGACAACCTCAGTGCCATGACTCCGGACATCCGTCTGCAGCAGATCGATTTCGAGTCCTACCGCATCTGGCGTGCGGACAACTGGGACCGGCCTTTCGGCTCTTCCCTGGCCAATGGTCCGGAGAGTAACCTGTGGCAGATGATCGCGGAGTATGACACGGTCAATTTCTTCGTGAATGCACGTGACGCAGGCGCGATCCTGGACACGATTCCCCTGGGTGCGAATACCGGTTTCAGCGACGTGGACTACGTGCCGGTGGTCATCAATGATCCCGATTATGAGGGCCTGGACGTCGCCATGCAGGAAGTCGTGGATGATGATTGGACGGGCGAGTACGACAACGGCCTGCCCTACCTGTTCGGCGCCAACGGAGATCTGCTGCCGCAGTTCGAGCCATTGGCGCCCTGGGCATACGATACGGACGCGGCGGTTCTGGATACCTTCCACGCCATGACGGCCCGTCTCGAAGAGCCCGGTGCGGTCAAGGAGAAGGTGGCTAACCAGTATCACGAGTACATCGACCGGGACATCCACAACGGGTTCATCTATTTCTACTCGGTTACGGCTACCGATCACGCCATGCTGCCGGCCGACAACGACCTGGGTATCGACTCCCTGACGGCCGTGGGGCCTGGACTGGCGGGAGACCCCGGGTCATCGTTCTCGAATACGACTCCGGGTACGGAAGCCCAGACACCGGAGGATCGCGCCAATGACGGTGCGAACATCTACGTCTATCCGAATCCGGCGACCCGTGATGCCCTGAGTGAGTATCAGGAGCTGAATCCGTCGGGTGATGATCCGGTCGGAGTCCGGGTGACGTTCACGAATCTGCCGCAGGCACGAAACATCATCAAGATCTACACGGCCAGTGGTGATCTGGTGCAGTCTCTTTCCCACAACGGTTTGGAGGGTTCCGGTCACATCAGCTGGAATCTCATGAGCCGCAACGGGCAGGAGATAGTCGGCGGCATCTACCTGTATTCGGTTGAATCCGACAACTCGGCTTTCGACACGTTTGTCGGCAAGTTCGTGGTGGTCAGGTAGGCAGGCGACACATATAAGGGGCTGGTACGCTCAACTCCGTCCGCGGACGGACCTGGAGGTTTCCATGAAACGCATCGTGATTCTGACCACCGTTTTGCTGGTTTTGCCGGGTGTCGCCCTGGCTGCCGGCTTCGCGAAGGTCGGTACCTTCGGCGGTCAGGAATTGAAGATCGGCGTGAGCGCCCGTGCCACAGGCATGGGGTCCGCCTTCACGGGCGTCGCCGACGACGCTACCGCGGTGTTCATCAATCCCGGCGGCCTGGTCAACGTGGTAGGCAACGAAGTCTCCCTGAACCATGTGGTGTGGGCGGCGGACACCAAACTCAGTACGGCCATTCTGGCCTTCAACCCGCGTTCCATCCCGGGGACCTTCGCCTTTTCGGTGAGGTCGTTCTGGATGGATCCCCAGTTGGAGCGGACGGCCTACAACCCCGAGGGCACGGGCCGGACCTTCGATTCGGGTACGACTACCTTCGGTCTGAGCTATGCCCGGTTCTTTACCGACAAGTTCTCGGCCGGCGTTACGCTGAATTACCTGCACATGGGTCTGGCCGAGAGTGCGGTCAACACCGGTGCGCTGGACTTCGGTATCATGTACCGCATCGGCCTGGGCAAGGACGTTAAACTCGGCATGGCCATCCAGAACCTCGGCGGCAAGTTCACCTTTGACGAGCGTGAATCGAAATTGCCGGTGCTGTTCAAGATCGGGCTCAGTTTCAATGCCTTCCGGAACGAGCGGCAGCGCCTGACGGTGGCCGGCGAATTCCAGCATCCGGCGGACAATGTCGAGCGGGCCAACGCGGGTCTGGAATATGGCCTGAACGAGCTGTTCTTTGCCCGGGCCGGTTACCACATCAATTACGACACCGATGGCCTGGCCTTCGGATTCGGTGTGGCAGTCCGTACGGGTGAGAGGACGAGCATCAAGGGTGACTACAGTGCCGTAGACATGGAAGCACTTGGTTACGTCCACCGCTTCACAGTGACCGTCGTCTACTGATCCGCATCCTCAACCTCCGGATGCGTACCAGTCGAGCCGCCCCACCCAGCGTGGGGCGGCTTTGTTATGGTCGTGAAGAATACTGGCCAAATCACCGGGAATTCCCTAGTATCATGGACGCCGGCCAAGTGTCGGCACCGGTCGAGGGGGATCGGTTAGCCACCACCAGCTGGGGCCACGTCATGGGTTGGACTTCCCGCAGACTGCACGCGCCGGTGTGTGTTCTTGTCACCGTTATCCTGTTGAGTTGTTGTCTGTTCTCCGGGTCGCAGGCCGTAGTACGCCCGCTGCTGGGCACCGGTGAGTTTCCCGCCGCGGTGGACGTTATCAATCGTTGGCAGGGAGAGCAGCGGTTGGACGTCATGGTCCTGGTGGAAGTGGTCAACGCGGATATAGGCTACAGCGAAGAGAAGGGCGGGCTGGTCGGGCGGTTGCGCATCGAGGT
>QNDV01000513.1 GCA_003646045.1 bacterium | reverse complement strand
GACACCCAGGGCACGTGCAACAGTTCCTGGAACTGGGTGTGACCGTGTCCGACGCCCGCCAACCCACGGGGATCGTGAGCCCAGCGCCGGGCCTCGGCAGCGTGCTCGCGGAATTCCTCGCCGTGGTCCGAGAAGACCGATACCAGGGTTCGCTCCGCCAGATCCCAGGCCGCGAGCTGATCCTGCAGCCCCCCCACCGCTCGATCGACCTCGTGGACCGTGGCGGCATAGATGGCCAGTTTCCGGTCCAGGGCAGCCTGCAACCCGGGATCATCCCGGTCCTTGCCCAGGTGGGGCAGGGGCGGCTCGCCCCAGCGGGCCAGCCGGGCGATCTGCTCGTCGGTGGCCGCGCTGCCCCGGGCCCGGGCCGCGGACAGGAACGGCTGCAGATCCTCGAGCCGGGGCGTGGTGGGTTCGTGGGGATCGTTGAACAGTACGAAGCAGAAGAAAGGCCGGTCGGCGTGGCGCCTGATCCAGTCCCGGGCCACCGCGGCCAGATCCGCCGCCGCCAGGTTGTGGTAGGCGTGGTGGTCGAAGGTCTCGGCCAGGCCGAAGGCGAAGAACTGGTTGGAATAGAAGGCAGCGGTACGGTAGCCGCACCGGCGCAGGTGACCTGCCAGGGTGACCACGTCGGGTGCGAGGCGTCGGGGTGGCTGCTGGTCCATGTTGCGCACATCGGCGCCCAGGTAGGCACCGTGCAGCCCGGGCATCCTGCCGGTCAGGGCGCTGGCGAACGAAGGCAGGGTCCAGGGTGCGGGCGCGGTCACATCGCAGAAAACGGTGCCGCCGCCGGCGAGTCTGTCCAGGCATGGCGTGGTGGGTGCCGGGGATCCATAGCAGCCCACATGGTCGGCCCGCAGGGTGTCGATACCCATCAGCAGCAGATTGGGTGGCCCCTCACGGCGAGGCCGGATGCGGTCCGGGCGCAGGGGGCGCAGCAGGGTGTGCCGCAGTCGTGACCACCGGCCACGCAGGCGCTGATTGCGCGCCAGGTCTGCGAAGGGATCGTTGCTCATGTTTCACCTGCGGGAGTCGAGTCGCCGGAGCGGTACCGTTCTGGACAACGGACGCGATGGTCGTTACCATTCGCTTCATGAGAATGCAGGACTATACAACAGAAACAGGCTTCCTGCCGCACCTTGAATGCGCTTCGGTCCAGGAGGCCGTCGCCGCCCTGGTGGCACCCCTCGTGGATTCTGGTGACGTGGCCGATGGTGCCGAACTGGTGGACGAAGTGATGCGCCGCGAGGCCGAGGGCAGCACCGCCATAGGCGATGGGCTGGTTATTCCCCACGCCCGCTTTGCCGGCGTACGCGAGATCCGCCTGTCGGTAGCCACCCTGGCCCGACCACTGGAGATGCCTTCGGCGGATGGTCGCCCGGTGGATGTGGTGATCCTGCTGGTCGGACCGGTGGGTGATCCGCGCCGCATGCTGCAGGTGCTGGCCCGTCTGGCCCGCCTGGTCAAGAGTCCGCCCTTCCTGGAGGATCTGCGGGGGGCCGAGTCGCCGGATCATCTTCGCGAGGTATTCATCTCGGTCTAATATACCTGAACACGCCTTTTTAACATATCATACGGAACATTGCAATATAGTGTCAACGCGAGGGTTACGAGGATTCCGCCTCAAGGTGGTGCCCGTGTGTCCGATGGTTTGTAGCACGCCGGCACGAGGACCCGGCACATGGAGGTACCGGACCCGCGCCACCGCGGCGCGCAACCCAAGGTGGACACCGACGTGAAGACTCTCCACCCCGAAAAACGTAATGAACAACTCGTCCGCTTCTCCACCCATATGAACAAGGTGGTCGTGGGGCAGCCCAAGGCCATCGACAAGCTGACCGATAGCTTCAGTCGCCTCGTTTCCGGCGTCCACGACCCCGAACGACCCCTGCTGACCATGATGTTCATGGGGCCCACCGGCGTGGGCAAGACAGAGACCGTGCGCGCCCTGGCCGAGTCCGTATTCGGCAACAAGCGGGCCTACACCCGGGTCAATTGCCAGGAGTACTCGGCCCACTACAACATCTCCAAGCTGCTG
The DNA here is from genome assembly GCA_003646045.1 of bacterium. The sequence continues at coordinate 850 of QNDV01000513.1, read as the reverse complement.
GGCTCTCCGCCGGGCTACGTCGGTGGCGAGATCCGTCCGCTGCTGGCCCAGGAGAACCTGGACCGTCACCACCAGAAGGCCCTGGAGAACCAGACCGGCCTGGTGAGCGAGGCGGGCAGCAAGCTCAGCACCATGTTCCCCGCGGACAGCGACCGCAACCTTTCCATAATCCTTTTCGATGAGATCGAGAAGGCGCACCCCAAGCTCTGGAACCTGCTGTTGGGCATCCTGGAGGATGGCACGGTGGTGCTGGGCAACAACGAGGAAGTGGACTTCCGCCAGTCCATCATTATCCTGACCACCAACGTGGGCAGCGCGGCCATGGGAGCCCACCTGGCCCAGAACAACATTGGTTTCTCCTCGGGCATCACCACCGAGAAAATGGACCAGGATATCGAAGAGGCGGCCATGCGCGAGGCCAAAAAAGTCTTCCCCTTTGAATTCATCAATCGTTTTGACGACATCATCACCTACCACACTCTCAAGCAGACCCACCTGTACAGCATTCTGGACATCCTGATTGCCCAGATCCATCACCGGTCGTTGATGTGCTCCGAGCCATTTCTGCTGGAAATCACCCAGGAAGCCAAGACCAAACTGGTGGAAGCCGGCACCGATATTCAGTTCGGTGCGCGTCCGTTGAAAAGAGTTGTGGAGAAGGAAATCGTCACTCCCATTTCCCATTACATCTGCAGCGACCAAATTCGCAAAGGCGATTTGATCACCGTGGACGTGGAGGATGGAGATTTCCTCTTCCGCAAGGAAACCGGTGTGACCAGTTGGGAAGAGCTTGAGAGCCTGGGTCCCTTCCCGGAAGCCAAATGGGCCAAGGAAGATCTCGGAGTCAAGG
>QNDV01000512.1 GCA_003646045.1 bacterium | reverse complement strand
TACTCGTGAGTTTATTGAGAAGGAAGACTGTGGATCACTAGCCTTACTTGTTGAGGGTTTTGTTGCTGGCGTACCTATTGATGCTGAACTTTTAAGTAAGTTTGCTGAGGAAGACGCGATAGAAAAAGCAGCTGCAAACAAACTGATTCGCAACCTATTAAGTGAGCGTTGTAAAGTTTTGAATGAAGACTATGTTACAAACTTCATGCAGGAAATTTCACCGTATAACAGAGCTGTGCTTAGAGAAAAAGGTTTGGATAAAGCTGCTGTTAAGGCAGGTATCCAAAAATTGCGAGAGAAAGCAGAGGTGGGAGCTATTTACTTAGAGCTGCAAATGGTACACAAAGAGGTTGACTTCAAGCCTACTGTTGCCCAAATTAACAAAGCTTTGAAGGCCGTTGGTATTGAAAAAGAACTGCCATCAGTGGCAGGTAAGGCTATCACCCAGTACATGGTTGAGCTTGATAAGTCTGGCCTTTCTAACATTACCAGCGACCAGCAACAGTACTTGGATTTGATGACAGCTTGTGCTGGTAGCCCTATGAAGGACAGGACAGGGGACGACTATGAAAAGTTCAGAGAAGTCTCGGCTGACCTATTGAAGTTTGATGCAGAGCCAGTGACTGTTGGTACTGAATTAAATTTTGGTAGTCCTAATCAGATGCAACACTTCCTGTATGTGATGCTTGGATTACCTATAAGAAGGCACACTAAAGTAACTCGCGGGTCTAAACGTGACGAGCTAGGACACGGTGGTGGCCCTGCAACTAACGAAGCCGCTATTCAATTAGCGATTGCTGAGGATTGCACAGGGGCCGACGCTTGGAAGGGCGACGTGCTTAGAAACTTAATTGTATACACTAAGTGCGACACCCGTGAGAAGCTTTACTGGAAACCTTACCCACTGTGGAAGCACCCTATTGATGGGATGATGCACCCACAGATTAATCAGTCAGCTACGGTGACACATAGACCTACTGGGTCGTCCCCTAACCTACTGCAGGTGTCAAAGAAAGATGGGGGTAGAACACGTTCAGTATTTATAGGTGGTCAAACTGAAAAGGGTGAAGACTACGTATATATCTCAGTGGATTTCAGTGGACAAGAGCTTCGTATCATAGCTTCAGAAACTAAAGACCCTGTAATGCTGGATGCCTATATAGGTGAAAACAAAAAGGATTTACACACGGTCACGGCTTGTGCTATCGGCAAGAGTTATATTGAAAAGACTGCTCCAGATTTTGACTTGGGCAGTTTAGTTTGGGATGGTGAGTATATTGACTACGCTTTCTTTGATCATATCCGCAAAGAAGAACCCATTAATGAACAAGTTTTAGTTAAACTGCTTAAGCTGGTTCGTGGAGCAGGTAAGGAGCTTAACTTTGGAGTGGCCTATGGTGCTGGCCCGACTACCATAGCTATGGGATTGTTCATACCTGTAGAAGTTGCTAGAGTCTTGATGGAATCTTTGTTTGCTCGGTATGTGAGGCTACCAATATGGAAGGAAGAGGTTTGGGACTTTGCAGAGAAGCATGGTTACGTGGAAACCGTTTATGGTCCACGTAGACATTGCTGGCCTGACATCATCAGTAGTGACACTGGAACCAAGTCTAGGATGCAAAGACAGGTTGCTAACTTTGTAATTCAAGGAACAGCTGCTGACATCCTAAAGGTTGTGATGACCGCTGCTAAACATGAAGGCATCTTCCTAGACACAGGTGCTATCCTTTTGGCCCCAATTTATGATCAGCTTGCTGCACGGGTTCCAACATCTATAGCAGTTGAATACATTACACGTATCAGTGCCTGTATGTCAGTGACACCCCCGGGACATCAAGTTCCAATGGTTCCAGAAGCATCAATTGGCCTGAACTGGGGTATGCAAAAAGAGTTAGGTGCTTACCCTTCTGAGGATAAAATTCTAAAAGCCTTGGAGGACTTGTATGCCGACGTATGACTATGTTTGTGAATCATGCAGTCACGAGTTTGAAGTGGTTCAAAAGATTTCTGATGAACCCTTAAAATTCTGCCCAGATTGTCAGGCGAGTACGTTGAGAAAGAAATTGACCAACGGTAATTTTAAATTAAAAGGTAAAGGATGGTTTAAAGATGGCTACTAAAATAGTTGGTATAGCGGGTAAGGCTCGTTCAGGAAAAGACACAGTTGCAGGTTTTCTAAGAGAACACTTCAACTATGACGTGTATTCTTTTGCACAACCAATCCGCGACATCACAAAGTACTTGTTACTGATTGATGAGGAGTATATAGAAGGGGGTAAGAAAGAAGACAAGCTGGATTGGGTTGATACTTCATACCGTGAGTTTGCTCAAAAGCTTGGGACTGAATTTGTACGTGAGATGATTGACCAAGACTTTTGGATTAAACGTGCAGTTCAATACGTGAAGCAGTACAAACCTGAGTACATTGTAATACCAGATGTGCGGTTTGAAAATGAGGCTGAATGGATTCGTAAGCAAGGTGGTATTGTCTGGCACTTGGATAGACCTGACGTGGTTAAGGTTAGGGATCACATAAGTGAGGCAGGTGTTTCAGTAGATAAAGGAGACCCTTTGATTAGTAATAAGGGTTCTCTTGGAGACCTGTATAAAGTAGTTGAAAAAATTGTACTTGGAAACAAGTTTTATAGTTAAATAAGGGGGAAGTAGTGGCACACACCATTAGAAAAGAACAAGCTAAAAAAGTTATTGATGAGCTGCACCTGCTCATGACAAAACAACACTTCTTTGTGGATAGTAAGGGTGAATTAAACCACAGACGAAGTACCAAACCAATACCAAGAAAGGTAGTTTACTTAGGTATTTTTGATAAGGACTCAGCAACAGAAACAATCTGGTCAGCGATAAGAGATGCTGTAACTGCTGGTGACCTT
>QNDV01000511.1 GCA_003646045.1 bacterium | reverse complement strand
GGACGCCGGCGCCATCACCGTCCTGCCCGGCAGCGTGCAGCGCGTCCTGACCTACCAGGTCCAGAATGACGGCAACGACGTGCAGGACTTCCGGCTGCAGGCCCAGGACGCGCCTGCCGCCGCCTTCGGCCTGACCGAGACCTTCGACGCCATCAACGTCAACGTCTTCGCCGACGGCAATGGCAACGGCGTGTATGACGCGGCGGTCGACAACGTCACCTATGTGGACGAGTTGGCCGCAGACGCCGCGGCCGTGGTCTTCGTCGTGGCCGACATTCCCGGCACCGTGGTGATGGACGACGTGGCCAGCTACGACCTGCTGGCCATCGCGGCCACCGGTGGCGGCGCTGCCGCCCTGGGCGCCGATGCCGTGGAGGATGCGGGAGCCGACAACCCGGCCGTGATCCAGATCGTGTTCGGCGACGGCGCCGGTACGGCTGACGCCGTGCGTGACGGCATGCTCTCCAGCCGGGACAGCTACCTGGTGGCCAACGCCAACCTGACCCTGGCCAAGTCCTCACTCACGGCCGAGGACCCGTTTAACGGCACCACCAATCCCAAGGCCATCCCCGGCGCCCGCGTGACCTACACGTTGGACCTGGGCAACACCGGCAGCGGTGCGGCGGACAACGTGAGCATCGTCGACGCCATCCCGGCCAACACGGCATTCAGGGTGGGCTCGGCGGCCAGCAACGGCACCGTGGTCTTCAGCAACGACGGCGGCGTGACCTGGACCTATACGCCGGCGGCGGACGCCAACGGCAACGACACCAACGTGACCCATCTGCAGGTCAACTACGCCCTGTTGGGCGGAGGCGGCACGACCGAGCAGACCACCTTCGACGTCGTCATCCAGTAGGGACGACCAATTCGTGCCCCGCGGTCGCCGTCGGCCGCGGGGCACACCGGCGGGGCAATGATCCGCAGGATACCAGGCTCGTACGGACGCTGCAGAGGCGCCGTTCCCCCCGGGGGACCGGCGCCCTGCAGCGTTTCCGGAACCTGGTTCGTCTGGGTGCTCGGATTGGTTCTTGCCACTCTTCTGACGACCCCAGTCGGCGCCCAGACCGCTCCAGGAACCAGGCTGTTGAACACCGCCACGGCCACCTATGACGCCGGGGGACGCACGGGACTTACTGCCGTTTCCAATACCCACGACCTGACCGTGGTGGTGCACCGTACTGTCTCGTACCTGGAGTTCCTGCGCCTCGCGACGGGGGAAAACGATGCCCGTAACCTGGTGGTCAGTGGTACCGCCTTCAGCACTTCCGGCACCGAACTGGGACCCTTCGTCCCCCTGCCGGCGCCCCGTCCCCCGGGAGGCGCCACCGTCGATCTGCAGGAACCGCTAGCCGCCCGACCCGAAGACACCTTCCACCAGCAGGACACCGTGATCCTGCGCCTGGAGGACGCCGACCAGAATCTGGACCACGATCTATCCGAAACCGTGCTGATCAGCCTGTCGGTGGCCATGACCGCCGAACGTGAAGTGCTGCGCCTGACCGAGACCGCCCCCCGTTCCGGTGTCTTCACCGGCTACATCCAGACCACCGGTGGCGAGACCGCCACTCCCGGCGACGGGGTCCTCACCGTGGCTCCGGAAGCCGTGGTCCTGGGACGTTACCAGGATCCGGCCGCCGCCGGCGATGTCGCCCGCTACGACGCCCTGATCGATCCGCTGAGTCGGGTCTTCGCCTCCGGCACCGGCAGCATGCTGGACGGTGTACGCCTGACCCTTCTGGACGCCGTCACCGGCCGGCCGGCCGCCGTGCGCGGCGACGACGGCACCAGCGATTTCCCCGCCACCATCTTGACGGGACACTCGGTAACCGACGCCGGCGGACAGGTCTACGACTTCCCCCCCGGCTCGTACCGCTACCCCTGGGTGTCGCCGGGCAGCTACCGTCTGCAGGTCGATCCTCCCCCGGGCTACCTCGCCCCCACCGAGGCCGCCCTGGCGGATCTGCAGCAACTGCCCGGCGCACCCTGGGTCCTCGACGAGGCAGCCAGTCGCGGCCGGGACTTCGCCGTGATCGGCCAGGCGCCCCTGCGTCTGGACATACCGCTGGACCTCACCGGGGGCGACCTGTATCTGGCCAAGCGAGCCGCCAAGTCGGTAGTCGCCCCGGGCGAGTTCCTGACCTGGGAACTCACCCTGACCAACAACGGCAGCGGCGACGCCGGCGATCTGACCATCGTCGACACGCTGCCCCGTGGTGTGCGCTTACGGTCCGGTACGGTGCGGGTAAACGGGGCCGTTGCTCCCGACCCGATCATATCCCCGGACGGGCGCACCCTCACCTTTTTCCACGTCCTGCTGCCGGTGGGCGATCAACTGGGCATCCGCTACCTGACCGGAGTGGATGTGGCCGCCGCCCGCGGTGTCATTACCAGTACGGCACAGGCCTCCCATGCCGGCCTGGCCTCGAACCAGGCCACAGCCAGTGTCACTATCCGGGATGAATTGTTCGCCGACCGCTCCCTGATCATCGGCCGCATCGCGGTCAGGGACTGCGCCGTGGACAGCAGCGGCAACGATGGTGTGGCAGGGGTGCGTGTCTATCTCGAGGACGGCACCAGTGTGACCACCGACGAACGCGGCCGCTTCCACTTCGAGGACGTACGACCCGGCGCCCACGTAGTGCAGATGGACACGGCCACCCTGCCTGCACAGTACGAGCCCGGTGATTGTGAGCCGGATGACCATCGCGCAGAGCACCCCTTCGCCCGCATGGTGGACCTGCAGGGCGGCACCCTGTGGCGCACGGATTTCACGGTGCACCCCCGTCCTGCAGCCAGGGGTACCGCGACGGTGGACCTGAGCGCTGTCCTGACGGGCGACGAGTTGACCGGTACCGTCACCCTCGCCGGCCAGGGGGTTGCCCTGCGCAACCG
>QNDV01000510.1 GCA_003646045.1 bacterium | reverse complement strand
GAGTATAGGTGCCCTCCTCGAACTCACCGGTTTTCATGCGCGCCAGCAGGTCCAGGCTTTCGTCCACGGGACGGTCCCGATCCGGGCTGGGCCGGCCTGCCTCTTTCACCGTGCCGCGCATTTCGCGCACCTGCTCCATGCCCAGGCTGCACACGTACGCCTTGCCCTCGCGTATCAGGTACTGCGCCCATTCATACAGTTGGCCGAAGTAGTCGGAGGCATAGTATTCCCGGTCTTCCCAGTCGGCCCCCAGCCAGCGGATATCGTCGCGGATGGCGTCGACGAACTCCACGTCCTCCTTCTCGGGATTCGTGTCGTCGAAGCGCAGGTTGAACTTGCCGCCGAACTCCTGGGCGATACCGTAGTTCAGCAGGATGGCCTTGGTGTGGCCGATGTGCAGGTAGCCATTGGGTTCGGGGGGAAAGCGCGTGTGCACGCGGCCCTCGTTGCGGCCGGCCGCCAGGTCGTTCTTCACACGGGTGCGGATGAAGTCGAGGCTTTCTTCCGTGGTTGCCTCGGCGTTGGGTGTGTTGTTGTCGGTCATCTCTTCGTGGGCCTTTCGAAAGGGCGGGCTGGGCCGTCAGGTGGGCCGAGCGAGCCTTCAAGCTATATCGGGGGGCGGGGGATGTAAACCTCGGGAGGGTTTAGCAGCGCTGTCGTGATCGCCGTGGAAAGAAAAGGAACCGGCCGACTGTTGGGAGGTTGATTCTCCGATAATCCAATGTCAGGATCCTTGCCTAACTCCCTGCCCTGAGGTTCACCATGCCCCGCCTGCTGGCCATCCTGCTGATCATGTCCGCCTTCCCGGCTGTTGCCGAAGTCCCCACCACCGCCAATCCCCGCGAGGCCCCGTTGCACCGCACCCTGGCCGTGCAGGAATTGTGGCGGGCCGGTGGCGACGACGCCGAAGAGTTCATCTTCGGCACCGTCCTCACCGCCACCACCGACGCCGCCGGCAACATCTACCTGCTGGACAGTCAGACCCAGACGGTCCACGCCTTCGGTCCGGAAGGCGATTATCGTGGCCAGACCGCGCGCCAGGGCGAGGGCCCGGGCGAGATCAACATGGTCTTCCATCTCGGTATGTGGGACGACGAACACCTGGGCTGCCTGCAGGTCTTTCCGGCCCGCCTGATTACCGTGGCCACCGACGGCACGCCGGGCGATGTGGTCGATCTCAAGCGCAGCTGTGCCACTGGTGGTACAGTCTTCATCACCGCCAACACCTATGCCCACTCCGATGAGGGTCTGGTTTGCCAGGGCAGCCTCCATGACTATGACGGCCAGGTCAGCAACGAGACCGCCTACCTGGCTTCGTTCCACTCCGATGGCCGGGAGCGGCACCGTTTTTTCTCCCAGCCCACCGGGTACGACTTCAGCTCCAGGATCACGGTGGATGAGGAAAAGGACTACATCCCCTGGCGGCGCTGGGCGATGGGTCCCGGCGGCCAGGTCTTTGTGGCCCCTGACCGCGACGCCTACCTGATCGAGGTTCGGGATCTGGATGGACGCCTGTTGCGGCGCATAACCCGTGACGTGGCGCCACGGATACGAACTACCGAGCAGAAGGAGCGAGCCAAGAAAGACTACACGTTCTCCTCTGACGGCGACATTCCGGACATCCGTTACCGCATTTCGGACACCGAGCCGCCATTGCACGGCCTGGCCTGGCGCGACGGGCTGCTCTGGGTGCGCACAGCCCGGGGCTGGGACGATGATTTTCCGGCTTTCGATATCTACGACGCCACGGGGCGCCTGGTGGAGGAGCGCCGCTACGACGTGCCCCTGGACCGGGAGCAGGACAACCTGATCGTCCTGCCCGGGGGGCGCCTGGTGCGCATCGCCAACCTGCACGCAGCCCAGATGGCGGCGGCAGCCAATCTGCAAGTTGTCCAGGGTGACGAGACCATGACGTCGGGTGGGGCGGATGACGATGCCGTACTCGAGGTTATCGTCTATGAGGTGGTGGACTAGGCACGGTGGCCGGGCCGGGTGCCGTTGTCCGTGGCCCCCGGGGGCCCCACAGCCGGGGACCGACTTGGACAAACAGCCATATAAAAAGCCACCCGGATTGCCCTCTGGCGCACCGGGTGGCTCTCCTGACTCGACTCTCGGGAATTACTTCAGCAAGATCATTTTTCTGGTCTCACTGAACTCCGGAGTCACCAGCTGGTAGAAGTAGATCCCGCTCGCATACTGTCGAGCGTCCCAGGTGACGACATGGGAACCTGCTTCCATGGTGCCGCTGGCCAGGGTCGCGACCATCTGTCCCCGCACGTTGTAGACCTTCAGGTTCACATTGCTGCTGCGCGGCAGGTTGAACTTGATGTCGGTCCTCGGGTTGAACGGGTTGGGCCAGTTGGGATCCAGACTGTACTCCTTCACCACGACCTGGTTGCCGCCATTCGCGTTGTTCACGTCACCACTTTCGCAGGAACGCGTGGTCACGTTAGAGTTCGGATCGTATGTCAGCGTGGCGTGGGTGATGTCCGTCACCTCGAAGCACCACTCACCGGGTGGCCTCTTCATGCCGTTTGCCTGAAGTGTCACGGTACCATCGGCAGCAGTGGTGCCGCTCGTCGTACCGCTGGTCGGTCCATCGTAGCTGACGGCCACCAGCGCCCCGTTCACCGCACCACCCTGGTCATCAAGCACTGTGATGTCGCACACGCCGTAGTAGTTCGGACCCGACTTGGTCCGCGAGATGGCCATGTCGGACACGTACATGGTCGTGGGATTGGCACCGGGCTCGGTCACGGTTATGTAACCGTTCTTGGTGGCAGTGTCCGAACCCTGGGCGTTGGTCGCCGTCAGGCCCACGTTGTAGGTACCGGCTGCGTTGTAGGTGTGTGAGGGGTTCTGCGCGGTTGAGGTGCCACCGTCGCCGAAGGTCCAG
>QNDV01000509.1 GCA_003646045.1 bacterium | reverse complement strand
TGAAGGCACGTACTTCGTCGCAATCGAAACCACGTACGGAGCGACGGAACTCCTGCTTACGGACGTCAAGTGGCGTGATCCTCATGTTCGTGCTCCTTCTGGAACGTTGCTGCCGATCCAGCCTCCGCATGGGCGATTCCCGATCGGGACCGCGCAGAATTCGGGCAATCCGAAGGCGTCTGCGGCTGCTATTTGCTTGTCCGAAAGGGGAGTAACAAGAGGCGTGCCAGCGCTGGGGGCCGAATCAGATGGTGCCCATGACCAGTCGCATCACCAGTTGGATCAGCAACCAGGCCAGAATGGGCGAGAGATCGACGCCCCGCAGGGGAATCAGGGCGCGCAGGGGGCCCAGGACAGGCTCCGTAACGGTGATCACCATGCGCAGTATATCGTGACGCGGTTTGGGGTTGACCCAGCTCAGGATGACGCGGGCCAGGATCAGCCAGGAATAGACCTGCAGGATCGCGATTACCAGTTTCTGAATGCCCATCGCGTCTCCCATTTCAATTCCGTGGTCCAAAGATAGCCCCGCCGATACGGACGATGGTCGCTCCTTCGGCAATGGCCTCGCGGAAGTCCACGCTCATACCCATGCTCAGTTGGGGCAGTGGCAGGCCGGTGGCAGTCCGGCCGGCTTCGGCCAGGCTGCGCAGCGATGCGAAAGACCTGCGCAACTCCGCCTCGGTGGCTCCGAAACGGGCCATGCCCATGAGACCCTTCACCTTGAGGCCAGGCAGGCGCACCACTTCCTCCAGGGCGGCCACGGTAGCCCCGGGAGCGAAGCCGTGCTTCGCCTCCTCTTCTGAGATGTTCACCTCCAGCAGCACGGACTCGGTACCATCGGCGTCCACCGCGCCGCGGGACAGCCGTTCGGCCAGGCGCAGCGAATCCACTCCGTGTATCAGGTCGAAGCGGCCCACCATGCGACCGGCCTTGTTGCCCTGGATGTGTCCGATGAAGTGCCAGCGCACATGGTCGGCAGGTAGCCCGGCCTGTGCCAACAGGGGCCTGAAGTCATCCTGGCGGGCCAGTGCGTCCTGGACCCGGTTCTCCCCCAGGTCGCGTTGTCCGGCCCGGCAGGCCGCCAACACCAGCTCCGGTGTGATGCGTTTGGAAACGGCCACCAGGGTGACCTCGTCCGCGGATCTGCCGGCCGCAGCACAGGCGTCAGCGATCCCGGAGTGGACCCGGTCCAGATTGGTGGCAACGGCTGCGGCATCCATGGGCGATCCTCGTGGACTATCTCCAGTGCAGCATCAGGGTCTTGGGATCCAGGCGCAGGGGCACGTCGGCGACATCGTTGCCGTGCTCCTTGGTGATGCGGACCCGGATGTGATCACTCTCGGGGCAGAGATGGATGATTACGCCCAGGTCATCGTCGAAACGGGAGACCTCCGCGGGCACGCTGCGGCTGTCCGTCGGCTGTTCCCCGCGGTGCAGCACCGCCGTGGTCCACAACTCGGCATCCCATGACCCGACCAGCTTGCGGATGGCGTCGATCTCCCACTGCTCCGTCTTTTCGAAGCGTGGCGTGCCGTCCATGATGACCATGTCGGGGGTAAAGCCCGCGGCATCCTTGAGGAAAGCCACCGACTGTTCCAACTTCTCCACACTGAAGGAATCCCGGTTGTAGACCAGGATGTGGCGCCCACGCTCCATGAGCAGCTGCCGCTGGGGACGCTCCTGCATATCGAGTTCGTCGGCCATGGCGTGGAAGACGTGGTCGAAGAAGTTGTTGATGTGCTCCACCGATTCCTTGGTGGAGATGTACAGGACCTTCCGGCCCTGCAGCAGCTGGTCTACGGCCAGGCCGATGAGGAAACCGGTCTTGCCCACGCCGTTGCGGGACAGGACGACACCGATGTTGCCGGCGCCCAGGCCACCGCCGATAGCACGTTCGAAGATGCGCACCGGGCTGCGATCGATCAGACTTTTTTCAGGCATGCTCTACCTCGTTGGGTTGGCGTATGCGCTAGCGGCCCTCGGCCTTCTTTTCCTGGTAGTTCTTGACGAGTTCCTCCGCCACCTCGGCCGGGGCCGGGGCATAGCGGGCAAATTCCATGGTGAACTCCGCCTTGCCGGCTGTGGCCGAACGCAGGACCGAAGCATAACCGAACATCTCGGCCAGGGGAACATTGGCGTCGATCCGCACGAAGCCCTCGTCCTCGGTAGTACCGACAATCACGCCGCGCCGCTGCATCAGGGTCTTGATCATGTCGCCCTGGTGCTCGGTGGGGCCCTCGAGGGACACGAGCATCAGCGGCTCCAGGGCCACGGGCTTGCCCAGGCCGTAGAACTTGCGCACCGTGGCCCGGCAGGCCGTCTTGAAGGCCATATCCGACGAATCCACGGCGTGGAAGGCGCCGTCCTGCAGTTCGACCCGCAGCCCCTGCACCGGCGCCCCGATGTACGATCCCTCACCCAGGGATTGGGCAAAGCCCTTCTCGCAGGCACCGATGTACTCGGTGGGAATACGACCGCCGACGACTTTCGACACGAAGTGGAAATCACCGTCGTCGGTGGGCTCGAGCACACCCTGGACCTTGGCGTACTGGCCCGACCCGCCGGTCTGCTTCTTGTGGGTATAGTTGAACTCGACCGCACGGGTGATGGTCTCACGGTACTTCACCTGGGGCGCTCCCGTGGCCACCACGGCGCCGTACTCGCGTTTGATGCGCTCGATATAGACTTCCAGGTGCAATTCGCCCATGCCGCTGATGATGGTGTCCCCCGTCTCGTCATCCACCATGGTGTGGAAAGTGGGGTCTTCCCGGGTGAACCGGTGCAGGGCCTTGCTCATCTTCGCCGACGCCGCATTGTCCTCGGGCGTCACCGCCAGGCTGACCACCGGCTCGGGCACGTGCATGCTGGACAGGCTGATCCGCTCGCCGGCGGTGAAAG
>QNDV01000508.1 GCA_003646045.1 bacterium | reverse complement strand
CGGTCCCTCAACGTACCGTACTGGTACGCCGCGGTCGCGAAACCTTGCGAGGGCACTGTCAGATCTCATCCTACACCCCCTCGTCACGGCGGTTCATGAATAATCCGGGTTAACCCGGTCGGCTGTCGCGCAACATCAGGGCCATCAGGACCAGGACCGTGGCTACCAGGAAGCGTGCGGATATCTCTTCGCCCCGCAGGGTGACGCCCAGCACGGTGGCGATCACCGGTTGCAGGAAGATATACAAAGCCACCCGCGTGGCCTGCACCCGCTTGACCGCCCACAGGTTCAGGAAGTAGGTAGCCACCGTCGCGCCCAGCACCACGTAGGTCATGGCGCCCAGCAGCGGCAGCGTCAGGATGGCCGGGTCGATGGCGGCCGCCTCGCGTCCGCCGTAAATCGCCAGACCCGTCGCACCGAAAAAGAACACCACCGCCGTGGCAGCCAGGGGGTCGTTGCGAGCCATTACCCGGCGACCTATCACCACGAACATGGCGAAACTGGCCGCGTTGGCCAGGGTCAGCAGGTCGCCCACCAACCAGCGGCTGTCCCAGGTGAAGCGATCCGCCTCCAGCAGGACCAGCACGCCGGCCAGGCCCGCAGCGAACCCCAGACCCTTGCGCAGGGTCAGGCGCTCCTGCCTGGCCACGATGGAGAACAGCAACACGAAGGTCGGGATCTGGGCGCAGATCAGGGCCGAATGTCCCACCGTGGTGCGGGCCAGACCCTCCAGGAACAGCCCCTGGTTCAGGACGACGCCGAACAGACCGGCCACTGCCAGCAGGGCGATATCGCGCGAGGAAGGCAACCTGCGGCGGGCCACCAGGGCAGCCACCGCCAGTAGTACGAAGGCGCTGCCACTGCGCAGGAAGGCCCAGGCCGCCGGGCTTATCTCGGTCACTACCGCCTTGGATACGAGGTAGTTGATGCCGAACAGCAATTGCACCGTGAGCAGGGCCACCCGCACGCGGTACCGGTCCACGGCGGGGAAGGCGGTTTCGGCGTCGTGGCCTTTGGCGTCCGGGGTGGGGTTGGTCACGGCCCTCGGCTTTCCGTTGGAGGTTCGCCCCAAGATACCCGCAGAGTTGCGCGATGCCGACTCTGAAACGCCATCAAGGGGGATCTGGATTCCCGGGCGCCGCACCGCTACAATGATGGGGTCTGCAAACCGTGACCCTTCACTCCGGACGAAAGCGGTGTGGCGACGTGCGCCATCTCCTGTTGTTCCTGTTCCTGACCGTGGCGGCAACGCCGTCGGCGGCCATCGAGCCCTTGGCCGATGAGGAAGGCCTGCCTGTACCCGGCAGCCAGGTTCTGGTGGAGATGGGATGGGCCAGACCCCTGGGCGATCTGGGAGACGACTTCGACAATACCCCACTGGGTTTCGGCGCCAGCGACGGGTTCGAATTGGGCTTCCGCTGGCGCAAGTTCTTCGCGCGCAATTTCTCCGTCTCGCCCGCTTTCCATTTTTCCGACTACGGCGACCACGAGGATTTCATCGAGATCTACAACGACGACGGCACACTGGACGAACTCGTGGAGTTCGAAGTCAGCAGCACCGTCTACCGGTTCACTTTGGAGTTCCTCTACACGCTGAAGGACCCGGACAGCTCCCTCGTGCCCTTCGTGGGCGCCGGTGGTGGCCTGTATCGCAATCGGGTGCGGGGTTACTACAAGATTTTCGAGGTTCCCTTCGACGAATCGGTCAACACCCTGGGGCTGCAGGCCCGTGCGGGATTCCGGGTGGGAGAGCTGGAGTTCAGCGCGGTCTACCACCTGAACCGGTTCTCGACCTGGCGGTACTTCCGTACGGGAATCGACCAGCCCTATTCATGGGATACATTCAGTGTACGGATGGGATGGGTGATACCGTTCTAGTCCAAACCGACGATAGGTGCCTGCCGTGAATTACCGCAATCTGACTGTCATGCTGTTGGCGAGTGCCCTGTTGGTGGCGGTATCCGCCTGCCGGGATGATGATGGCCCGCGTGTCCGGACCACCATGGCCAACATCTGGCCCCACGCCGACGGTACGTCGTGGACCTATGAGATGGACTATACCGAGTACATGCTGGGAGACGGGTGGGGGGGAGACGAGCTGCCGTCCATGGAGAGTCTCCACGCCGCTTTGCAGAAACCGCTGGCAAGGACTCCGGCTGTACCTGAAGCATTCATCTACGGAATGGCCTTCGACGGGATGGTGACCACCGCCGCCGGTGTCGAGGCCCAGCGGCTGGTGGAGACCCTGGAGCCAGTGGCGTCCGACTCCCGTTTCGACACCGGCTCCGTCGTGGAGCCCGGATCCCGTCGGTTACTGCGATTGATCGCCCGGGCACGACCCGATCTGCGGGCCGCAGCGCTGGAGATCCTGGGTGATGAAGCCTTGTCCGTGAAGAGTATGTTCTCGCCGTTTCCCGTGTTCATCGGCGGCAACAACTTTGCCTACGAGGACAGTGGCTACTACGGCTATGGCGATCTCCACGCCGATCATTCCTGGATCTATCTGGAAGGCGGACTGCGGGCCGGCGAGGAATTCAAGTTGCAACTGGCAAGGGGTCTGGCCAATGACATCTGGCTGTATGGGCGGACCTGGTCCGTGGGTGGTCGCCGGATCGACGGCGTGTGGTTCAGCGATATTGTCGAGTACATGTATGTCGTGGACCTGGGCGTGCAGCAGGTGGTCAACGAAGAAGGCGAGCCCATGGGGACCTTCCGTTCCTACGTGTACGGTAATGTGTTCTACTGCCCGGAGGTGGGACCGGTGGCTGGACGAGAGCACCATGTACTGGGCATCAGAACCGCCTACGACCCTGAGCTTGAAAGCCTGGGCCTGGAATTCGATTACCACCTTCTGGAAGTGGTTCTACCCCAGGACTAGAACACCAGATCGAATCCCACCCGCCCGAACACGCGGG
>QNDV01000507.1 GCA_003646045.1 bacterium | reverse complement strand
GCACGAGATCGGGTGTCATTCCTTTGCGCATCCGGTGGTCTTCGAACTAACACGCGACGAGTTCCGTACCGACCTGGACCGCAGTCTCGAGGCCCTCGACGCTTGCGGGGTCCGGCCCCGGGGTTATCGGGCGCCGAGCTTCACGATCACGCCGCCGGTGCATGAATATCTGGAGGTGCTGAGGGAGTGTCGGTTCGGGTATGACTGTTCGGTTTTTCCGGTGCGGCATCCGCGGTATGGGCAGCCGGGGTCGCCGCGGCGGGCTTTCTTGCTTGAACCTGCGGGCTCGGCTACGGCGGGTGAGGCGCCGTTCGTGGTGGTGCCGATGCCGACGTGGAGAGTGGCGGGGGTGAATTTGCCGTTCAGTGGTGGTGGGTACATGCGGTTGTTGCCTGGGTGGGTTTATCGGGCGGTTCGGGCCGGGGCGCGGCGACAGGGGATGCCTTCGGTGATTTATCTGCATCCGTGGGAGCTTGATGATTTTCGGCCGGTGACGGGGCAGGGTTTGGTCGGGCGGTGGCGGAGTCAGGTGGGGCAGGGGTCGATGGGGGGGAAGTTGGAGGAGCTGTTGCGCCGCGGTCGGTTTCGGACCCTTGGGGGGCATGTCGACGACCTTCTGGCCAGCGACACATTGCCACGCCGGTGCCTGCCACTGTCGTACTAGTTGATCCCGGCGTTTTTTTTCATCCCCTTGCAACCTTCCCCACCGAATCCGTACTATCATTCACCCCCCGCGTTGACCGTGGACTCTCTGACAGATCTGGAGGGTATCATGGCGCGCAAGCTCCTGACGATTCTGACTGTGGCTGCTCTTGCTCTGGCCGGCGTTGCAGCAGCCGACGAACTGACGATCCAATCCACTGACGCCTTCACGGCCCGCACCCTGGGCGTAGGCTCTGCGAAAGCCGTCGCCGACGGCATGACCAAGGCCGATGGTGACACGATCTACCTGATCGGCGGTCTTGACCGCCAGGACGGCAAGTTCGAGACCGCGGCCGGTTTGCCCGACTGGCAAGGCTGGAATTCGGTGGACCACACCAACGACGGAATTTTTGCCTGGAACATCCGATCCGGCGAATACGCCATGGCGGGCGACTACAGCATGGTCTGTGGAACCGACGTGGCTCTGCCGGGTGGCGGTACCGACTTCGGTTACGCCAATAGCTGGCACAAGATCCTCGTCTTCACCTACGACGTTCCCGACCCTTCACAAATCGTCGAACTGCATCTGACCGGCACCATGCGGGTGGATACGGAACAGGACTACGACTACGTCTATCTCCAGGCCAAGACCGCCATGGGGGGGCAGAACTTCGCCGACCATTCAACCTGGGACGGTCCCAGCCGTGTCTACTCCCTCAACCACACAGTGACACTCCATCCCGAGGATTACGTGGGCAACCAGGCCCAGATCCGTTTCTACTTCTTCTCCGACGTGGGTTGGTCGGATCAGGACGGACTCTACGATTCGAACGGCCCTTGCTGGCTGGACAATCTCGGCGTCTCCCTGGACGGCGATCTCGTCGACTATGAGGATTTTGAGGACAACGTTTCCGACCACTGGCAGGAGGTCATGTCGCCAGGCGTGGGGGACTACGCCGAATTGTACCAGGATCTCCAGGATCTGGACCCGTGCCGCCAGAATTCATCGGTCCAGGTAGCCTTCGTGGACAACGGTGTCGTGGTGCCCGGAACGGGCGGCTCGCAGTGCATCACCTGGTGTTACGGTCCTTCCGGCTACATCGTCAACAATTCAGGCGGCCTCCTCGGGCCGGATTCCCACATCCAGAACGGCATCATCTCGCCGCCGCTGGAATGGCAGACGAATTGCGATGCGGCCCAGCTGATTTTCGGCGTCTACATGCACGAGCCCATGACTGCGTCTTCGGGCGGCATCATGTATGAATGGTATGTGCGTAGCGTTACCACAGGTGATGCGGCGGATCTCGAGGCCGCGGCCTGGACCAACGATACCACCGTCTGGTACGGGCCCCCGGTTTACGCCAATCACCCGGTCGATATCACGACCTACCTGGAGCCTGGCCGTACCCATTTCCAGGTGCAACTCAGGGTCTGGGAGGCCGGCTGGCTCTTCAACGTCACGGGTTCCGACGGCACCCCGCATCCGTATTTCGACAACGTGCGGGTGTTGACCTATCCGTTCGCCGGGCCGGCCATGCTCTACGATCCGTTGTTCATCGCGCAGGACGACTTCCCCGATCTGGGCGACTTCGATTTTTCGAACCTGGCCGCCAACTCGATTCGATTCGATATGGCCCGCAACATCAGTCCGGCCGCGGCGCTGCGAAACGATCCCGGCGACTCGCTCTTCGTTGACGTGGTGCCGGTACGGGCGGGGTCGAACCTGCCGCAACTGCCCGAGATGGTGGTCCGGATGAAGGCCAACCCGGTCTTCGACGCCGTGCGGGTTCTACCGGCCGGCTTCAGCCAGAGTGGCAACATCATCACCGGTGCAGTGGTCGGCGATTCGACCTACGCGGCGAGCGGTCTGCTGGTCGCCGACCGCTACAACTTCGACCTGCCCGACACCGGGTTCTTCTATCCCGGTGACGTCATCCACTACTACTTCGAGGCCTGGGACAACCTGGCCGGCGACATCGGTCACACCGTGTTGCCGGGCGATACTACCGGCTTCGCCAGCTTGACTCACGATCTCCATTACCCCAGCGATTTCATCTGCAGGGGGTTGCCTTCGCTCAATGCGGCATCGCCTGGCAGCCAACCCAACATCCTGTTCTGGAACGACTTCGCCAATCGCGGTGGAGAGAACGAGTGGTACTACGCTCTCAAGGCCGCCGGCTTGATCGAGGGTGTCGACTACGACATCTACTACACCAACGCACCGGATGCAGGGGAGGGAAACGGCCTTGGTGGTCGGGCCACGAGTGCTCTGCT
>QNDV01000506.1 GCA_003646045.1 bacterium | reverse complement strand
CGCTCGAGAATCCGCCCGTAGTCGGGCCCCGGTTCGATACCCAGCATCTGCAGGTGCCGACCCTGGACCAGGGGCGCGGGCTTGTGGGTGGTCACACCCAGTTCGGCGGCCTTTTCCAGCAGCCACTGGCCGGCCGGAAACTCCCGGGGCAGGGGTGGTCGCCCGAAATTGTCTGCCCGAGCCACCCGTTCCAGGCGGTCGATGCGTCCCACCCGCGCGGAAAGACGCCGAATGGCCGCGTCCCCGGCGCCCTGCTGCCACAGTTGCTGGGGACGCATATGCTCCGCCACCAGGGGCAGCACGTCGCGCAGCAGCCGCCTCTGGTCCGTGAGCCTTTCAACCAGTGACGTCGTCAACTCCAGACCCTTCTGCTCGTGGCCCAGGGAACGGATCCGACCGGCCTCGTCGGTGCGCGTGGTCGCCGGCTTGCCCAGGTCATGGCAGAGCACCGCCAGACCCACCACCAGGTCTTCCCAGGGATCACCGATCCGTTCGTCGGCAAAGGCATCGAGGCAATGGCAGGTGTGGATCCATACATCGCCTTCGGGATGGTATTGCGGATCCTGGACCACCCCCCGCAGGGCATCCAACTCGGGGAAATGAGCCAGCCACCCCGTCCGCAACAGGAAGTCCAGCCCCTGGGACGGCCGCTGACCCAGCACAATGAGCTTGCGCCACTCGTCGAAGATGCGTTCGCGGGCCAGACCCTCGGTGCCCATGGTCCGGCAGAGATCAACCGTCTCCGGCGCCGCCACCAGGTCGAAACGGGCACACAACTGCATGCCACGCAGCACCCGCAGGGGATCCTCGGCAAAAGCCGGCGAGGTATGGCGCAGCACGCCACGCATCAGGTCCCCCACACCGTCGAACGGATCCTCCAGTTCACCGGTCAGCGGGTCCAGGTAGACTGCGTTCATGGTGAAGTCACGCCGCGCGGCCGCCTGGCGCAGGGGCAGATCCGGATCGGCCTCCACCTCGAAGCCGCGGTGGCCGGTGCCCAGCTTGGTTTCGCGACGCGGCACGCCGATGTCGATGGGGGCACCCTTGAGTTTGAGGATGCCGAAGCTCTGGCCCACCAGGTCCAGTTCGAATTCAGCGCCCAGGGTCGCCTGCAGAACCGCCGGCTTCAGTCCGAACACCTCGATGTCCAGGTCGCGCACGCCCAACTCGGCCGCACTGTCGCGAACACTGCCGCCCACCACCCAGGCCCGACCGCCGGCGTCGCGCACGAGGGCGCAGATCCGCAGCAGGATCCCACGCAGTGCTTCGTCGCTGAGCAGCAGTTGTACGGGGGGGGCCGGGGCCATGACGGTCCTCTCTGATGTACCGCCGTTCTTGGCGGTCACCGCCGGGACATCTATCTTCGCAACATACTTCCGTTCAGCATAATGACCACTTCGCCAAAAGGGAAGGTTGTGTCTTGAAGATTGTCTCTGCGGCGATTAAGAAATACTGCCTGACCCTATCGGCCCCTGAGACGCTCGCCCTAGTACGCGTACTTCAACTCATGCACCCGCTGCCTACCCATCGCCCGTGTCACGACCCGCTTGTCGTAGTATTTCCGCCACCGGGAAGGCAACTCGATCCGCGTGGCAAACAACCGCTCCCCCAAAATGTCATCCACGGTCAAAGGTCGATCCAGCATCCCTCGCACCATCGCGGGAGTGGGACTACCTCTTTCCTTCTCCCGGCGCCCCTTCATGTAGTTGCGCCAAACAAGGTAGATAGCCAACCGCTCACTGCTGTTCTGACGCCGCTTCGACCACGAGATGGTTTCACGCTTGTGGTTCGCACTCGAATGCCGAAGTACCAGGTCGGCCAGATTGGCCTCCCATAAATTGTTGTCCTTCGTGCGCTTGGCACTGCCCGGAGTCACGCGATGGATGACCCGGTCGCCCATCTTGCGGATGGGTTGCCGGTACGAGGGATGATCGTCACTGTCTATTGTCACCTGGCGGCTACCGGTACAAACGACATCCAGCAGATCCGCGATCCCATTGCGGATCGCCTTGGGATCAGGCCGGCCGTGCTGTTGCTCCAGCTCGGTGCGGCGGGTGCGCTGGGTCTTGGTCATACGTCCCTTGCGGCGCAACTCGCTGTCGTTGAAGTAGATCATGAAGTCTACACCCTTCTCGATGGCCAGATTATGGTGGAAGGGAAAGTACTGTGACCATTCGAAGGTCTCGAAGCCATCGATGACCACGTTCGTCGGTGGTGGTCCCAGGGGCATCATCACCGTATGTAGAAGCATGCAGTGGCGGCCTATTCGGCCGACGTGGTGTTCGACTGTTTCGGGGGAGATGCCCAGATCCCTGGCTATCTGACGGTGGCACATGCCGCCGATAGTCTTCATGAAGATCAGACGGTTGAGCTCGGGGTCTTTCTGCCAGTATGTGGTGGAGAAGGTTTGACTACTGAAGGATCTCTTGCAGTGTAGGCAGGTAAACCGCTGGATACGGCGTGGGTGGGCCAGACGTTCGTAGTATCCTGCCTTCTTGTACTTCCAGTCGGGGCTTATGCCCTTGTGGTAGTTACAGTTGGGATTGGGGCAGAACTTGGGGCGGAAACCCGCCTGGGTTGTGATGTCGTAGCTCATGAGGCGGAGCGATACAAGGATCACGCCGGGCACAATCTTCGAGACACAACCAAAAGGGAACAGGCACTTGAGCACCGCCCCACATCGTACCGGAACCGACAACATGGGCCGCGCCCTGGCCTGGATGGCCCTGTCGGGCTTCAGTTTCGCCCTCATGGGTGCCTGCGTGAAGCTGTCCGGTGACCTGCCCGTGGGCGTGAAGGTCTTCTTCCGCAACCTGGTGACCCTGGCCATCACGTCGGCGGTGGCGTGGCGAATGGGCGCCAACCCCTTCGCCGCCACGCCGCACTGGTGGCGGTTGCTGTTGCGCAGCGTGGCCGG
>QNDV01000505.1 GCA_003646045.1 bacterium | reverse complement strand
GTCGGCTCGTCCGAACTCCTACGCAGCCTCCGGCCGCACGACGATCGCCCCGGTCGGACACTCCCGCACACAATCCAGGCAACCGGTGCAGTTGCCGACCACAGGCTCGGGCAAGGGCATCGCACGAGTCATGATGATGGCCGTGCTGTCACAGACGTCGGCACAGACCCCGCAGCCAACGCACTGTCCGGTATCGAGCAACCAGGCCCAGGGCGTCATCACGGCCGCTCCTCGCGCTGGTGTCGCATACCCACGACGAATCCCCACACCAATACCAGCATGAGCAATGCAAAGCAGACGATGAAGGTCACCTGAGCGAGTTCCAGGCCATGGGGCGAGGCGTTGGAACGCAGGTGGGTCTTGATCCAGCTCCAGAAAGGGCTGGGATGGAGGGCCAGGTACTCGCCGCTCGGTGCTTCCATCACCAGGGTGTAACCCACGATGTTCAGCAGCGCGGCGCCGCCCATGAACCATAGCGCCGCCAACGAGGCGCGAGTGCCCGGTACGTGCCCGCCATGGAACAGCCGGATCACCAGCGCGGCCGCCAGCAGGACCGTGGCCAGGGGCAGGAACGGCACGGCGATCTTGATGTCGGCCATGATATCGGGGTTGAGCACTATGAAGCCCAGCAGTACCGCCAGCGACAACATGAGGTCGGTCAGCACCACCGACACCACGTCCCAGATCTCCACCGACACGCGCAGGGTCAACTGCTGCGCTGTTTGCTGCACGTAGCGTCGGATCAGCGCCAGGCCCAGGGCCAGCAGGCCCAGGATGACGGAAATGCCGGCGGTGGTCTGCAAGGACCAGACCTCCAGGGCCTTGGCGATGTCGTGGGAAGTCAAGATGGTCTCCCTAGGTGCGAAGGAAGAGGCGACCGGTTTGCGGTGCCTCGGCGTTCCGCCAAGATATGCGCTCGACATACCAGAAACAAAACGCAGAAACGGACCGGAAAACGATCGGGAGATCCGGCGGGCAACGTCTGTGCCGAGCAACCACGTTTCCAGGCTCAACGGAGTATCTGCCGCGCAATGGCGTAGAGTTCGGTGAACGGCGTATGCCACCGGTATACCTGTTCGTAGAGGTCGAGCAACTCGGCTTTCGAGACCTCGGCCCGACCGCCATGCCGACCGCCCAGAGTTGTCTGTTCAGCGGTGAACCGGGGTGATATCAGCTTGCGGTGCAAGTCCTGAGGGATCGCGACCGCCGGTGCCTGGCGTTCGGTGAACCGGGTCGAGATCATCCGGAGGTGTTCTTTTTCCACGATGTGGTGGCACTCGAGCCCCGAACCACGGCCAACATGGCGCAGGAGATCATCGTACGCACCGACGTCCGCGGGACCGTATCCGGTGATGTGGATCTCGTAGATGCCAGTGGAGATCGGACGAGCTGGAATCCCTATCAACCAGTCGAGCATGGGAGCCTCCAGTTTATTCGCGAAACCCGACGTTCGTTCTACCTGGCGAGCGTGGCTGCCAGGCGCCCGAGCGAGGCCGCCCCATCCGGAGCGGCCCCAATCCTGCGACAAACCCCCAACCCCACCCTACCGATTCACCCCACTCATATTGGGCCGACTCTTGTCAGGATACTCCGGTACCCCGGGAATCGCCCACCTGGCGCCGTCCCGACTCAACTCCCCGAGCAAATAATCCACCCCCGCCTGCAACTGTGCACCCCCGCCGGCAACCACATCCGCCGGCAGGTTCCGCACCACATCATCCGGTTCCACCCCCCACCCCTCGATCAACCAGTCTCCGGAGCGAATCCCAAAGATCCCGAACTGCGGCGGCGTGGTCACCCCCCCATCCACCAGATCCTGATGCGCCTCGATCCCCACCGACCCACCCCACGTCCGCACTCCGATCACCCGCGCCAGATCCTTCTGCTTGATGGCCTGGGCAAAGAACTCCCCATTCGACCCCGTGTCCTCATTGATGAGCACCACCATCGGCCCATGAAACGCCCGCTCCGGATCCCGGCCGACCTTACCCTCGCGAGGAATCGTCATCGACCACAGCTCACGTTCCATCCGGTCAATGATCATATCGCCCACGAACCCGCCACCGTTGTAACGTTCATCGATGACAAAGCCTTCCTTACCACTCTGGGCATAGAAGTACCGCGCGAACTCGATGAGCCCCGGCTCCATCATGTTGGGCAGATGCACATATCCGAGGCGACCGCCCGACAGCTCGTCCACCTTGGCGCGATTACCCTCCACCCAGCCGCGGTACCGCAGATTGCGCTCGTTGCGCAGGGTCTGCACCTTGACCACGCGGTCATCGCTGAACGTCAACTCCACGACCTTACCGGCCTTATCCACCAGCGCGGCGTAGGGGCTGACCGAAGCCGAGAGTGCCACGCCGTCAACGGCCACGAGCACGTCGCCCTCGTTGACGCCAACACCCGGGGCGGCCAGCGGCGAGTTCCACGTCTCTTTCCAGGCCCAGCCAGGCAGGATGTTCGCGATGCGATAACCTTCGTCGCCAACAGCGAAATCACATCCCAGCAACCCAACACCCACGCGAACACCCCCACCCTGATAATCCCCGCCGTAAATGTAAGTATGCCCGATGTTCAGCTCCCCGATCATCTCGCCAATCAAATACCGCAGATCGTCCCGATGCCCACACCACGGCAAGAACTGCTCGTACTTGACCCGAATCGCGTCCCAGTCCGTACCGTGCATGCCCTGATCGTAGAACCAGTCGCGTTGCACGCGCCAGGCCTCGGCAAAGATCTGCCGGTACTCCTCATCCCGAACCACGCGCAAACGGATACCCTTCAGCGACACCTTATCAGCCTTCTTGAAGCCCTTGCCGGCGCCGTGCACCTTGTAGTCGCCGCCCTGGCGGACCACCATCTTCTTCCCGTTCGGCGACAGGTGGTAGTTGGTGACACCGTCGCCCAGGGTCAGGGT
>QNDV01000504.1 GCA_003646045.1 bacterium | reverse complement strand
GGTGGTCTCAGGCAACGGGGCCCACGGTCGTCAACGCAGTCCGGCACCAGTACTTCCGAGAGCAGGGCTCCAGCGGAAACGAGGGCCCACTGACAGCAGATACCTGGGCCGAGCCCAAGGTCGAGGGAACTGCCGGGCCTATAGTTTCCGGGAATGAGTGGTGGTGGAAGCCCTCGGTCACAGTCACTCAGCTACAGCCGGAAATCTTGAAGTGGAACACTGTCAACCAAGAATTCGATCCCATGGACTGGACCAATCCGGGCAGTGACCGCCTCGCATACTACCAGACGCCGGCGAATCAGCCGGACATGCGCACTGAGCCCCAAGACGGAGGAGGGCACATTGGCTGGTTCGACGCAGAGTACGATCTCGCCTTCGGCGGCACTCAGATTCTGCTGAGAGTCAATTTTCCGTTTGA
Organism: bacterium; assembly: GCA_003646045.1. Next base: position 2,502 of record QNDV01000504.1, on the reverse strand, counting down.
GGTCGATTCCACGGGAGATGTGGACAATGGGAGCATCGTTGGCTGGAAGGAGGGACTTGAAGCGACCATGACCAGTTTCATTACCACTCCGTGACGTTGGCATCGGCTGATGTCGCGGAGCAAATGATGACTCCCGGCTCACCTTGGTCCGGTGCGCAACCGGGGGCGCGGATCCATGTGCTCCGCGACGGTTGAATGGTGAAGTGCTTCACTGGTCGGAACTCCGGCTGAAACCTGAATAGAGGAGATGGAGTGCGTAAGTACCTGGTGGCAGCATCTTGTCTGGTTCTTGGACTCATGGTGTTCGCTTGGTTTGACTGGCGGGATCCGGAAGAGTCTCTCCCGAATCGATCACCGGGGTTCCTTCGAGAAGTAGCAGACCAGGTTGCACCGAGGACACCCGAGCCCACGAATCAGACCGAGAATTCAGCGCCCCGGGTTCTGCTCCGGGGCGCGGTCTTCGCCGCCGATGGGACCCGCGTCCGTGAAAGTGTGACCGTGGAGGCCGTTTGTCATCTGCTGGGAGGCTCTGCGCTGGCGACGGCCCGGACTGACTCGAAAGGAGGCTTCGTCCTTACGAGCGCAGCTCTGGACGCTGCTTCGCCGACTTTGATTGTCCGTGTCCAGGCGCGCGACGAGCTCTCAGGACATGAGGCAGTTCCGACCATCAGACCTCTCCTCGAACTGGAAGCCGAAGGTTGGATTGCTCTGAGGCTCAGGGTCGTGGGCAGACTCAGCGGGCGAGCAGTGGACCGCCACGGCAAAGGTGTGCCCGGCGCGAAGGTCCTTGTGGTCGCACTGGTCGTCAGGAGAGCGCCGCCCTACGAACAAGGGGATTCGGAAAACGTGAAAATCCCCGTATCCGCCGGCCACGACGGTCGTTTCGATCTGCCGGTGAGGCCAGGCCGGGTTCGGCTCTGGTGCAGCGCACCGGCGGGGGCGTACGGTACGTTCCATGATGGGGTCATCCGATCCGGAGAGCAAACGTATCTCGGCGACATCCGTGTCGGCGGGACGAAAGTGCCTCGGCGGATCGTCGTCAGAGCGGCGGATGGTAACCGGGTCGAGGGCGCCCGCGTCGTCATCGAACCGAAATTCAGTGTGCTGTGGCTCGATGATCCTGACCCGGAAGCTGGTCTGGCTGGCTGGGTCACGGACGAAACCGGTGAGATCACACTGGATCTCAGCCGGGGCGAAGAGCCTGCGATTCTGGGGATCGCGGCACCTGGCCACAAGGCGGTGCGGGTGCTGCTGGATCGATTTGAAGAAGGTCCGGCTCTCTATGAGGTCACTCTGGAACGGGCACATTCGATCATCGTCAAGATCAGGTCCGGAAGCAGGCTGGGCCCCGGTATCAGCCTCCCGGTGACCGTTACTGCCAGGCGTATCGATGCTGCCGGTCACGACACTCGCACGTTGCTGCTTGGTGTCCGTTCCGATGTCGAGCGTCTCTCCGGCGGGAGCGCTGATCCGGCAGAGATTGCATCCTGGTCTGCCCCGAGTGGCACGGAGCAGCGGTCGCCTGGTGAGTATTGCGTCTTTGTGCCTTCACCCGGGCGATACCGTGTAACCGCTCGGGTTTCCGGTGTTTCCGACCTCGAATCGGAAGTGCGCGTTGTTGACGACGACCAGGCCGAAGTCTGCTTGGTCCTCCCCCACGGAAGACATGTTCGCGTCAGCATGGCGCCTGCTGCTGGTTCCTTCCGGGATCTCCGTCTTGCCACACGACGTGAGATTGGCGCCTTCCGAATCTGGCCGGAGGATGCTGCCCTCCCGGAGGCGGCATCTGCGACGAAAGGGAAGCGGGCCAGACACCGGAACGCCCTGGCGCAAGGCGGGGTGGCGTTCAAGTGGAACGAAGGGAGGCCGGTTTCCGAGTTCTGGCTTGAGTCTCATGTGAGTCACGTCGTCGTCCGGCCGCTCGCCCTCCGGGAGGGCCGGTTTGGAGAAATGAGCCGGGTCTTCGTTCCGGGTGCTGGTGGCAACGCTGTCGAGATCTCGATTGCATATCCCACTTTCGAAGAGGATGAGAGCTGGCCCCTGATCAAGCTCCAGGTCTTCGCGGACGGACGGAGGGTGGAGGCTGCGTCTCTGCCGATTCGGATCGAGTTGGGTGAGTACTCTGAAGAGGCCAGAAAGAACTTCGGCCCTCTTCGATACCGGATTTGCGAAACGAACTCCAATGGAGTCGCCTCCCTGCGCCTGGCCCCCGGACAGTACCTGGTTCGGCTGCCCAGCTGGCTCGAGCCCAGAGTAGAACGTTGCCTCTCAGTCGAGGGCGGGATTCCGGAGATCCGGTACTCGGTGAATGTCGCCGGCCTTAGTGGTGGACCGACCCCACGTTGAGGGTGGAACGACCTCCGGGTCATCCGCGCTCCACCAGGCCTCGTCCCCCCTCCGTGGCGCGTCCATCTGTCCCGCCTCCCGCGCGGCGTCCCCCGCCAAGATAGAGAAAACGAATACCGAGACGCAGGAAGCGATGCCGGTTCTGCAAGGAACTCT
>QNDV01000503.1 GCA_003646045.1 bacterium | reverse complement strand
TGGCAATTCAGCGACAGTAGACTTAGGCTCAAACTACTGGTTCGACGACGGCACTCCCGTGCTGCTCGACTCCTTGATCCACGACGGTAACGATGACCCGGAAATTCACATTATCGTCAACTACAATCCGATCCTGTCCGAACCGGTGCCTGCGAAGAAGACATCTTTCGGCGGGGTTAAGTCCCATTTCCGATAAGTGCCATAAGCTCTCTCACCAGCAGACATTTTTAAGAATCGAAAATCCGCCTTCACCATCCCCACTCCGCCATCCCCTGCTCCATCATCATTTTTCCGTCGGTGGTTGGTGTCTGGCACGTGCCGAACTCGCAGACGTAAGCCGTGGCCACACCCTCAAGGGCCGCTTTCCCCGCCAACGCCGGCGCCAATTCCAGCAACGACTCATCAGCCCACCGTACGGCACCGCCGACAGCACCGCTACCGCCGGCAATTTCCGCAAATAGGTCAGGCGCAGCGCTTCCGTACCGGTGTCCCCCGCCTCCCCCGCAATCACCACGTCGAAGTACGGCCACAACAACTTCCCTGCTGCCTCGAACCACCAGGCCACCTCGACACCGCCCTTCTCCAGCAGACCGCCCCAACTCGCCAGGCCCGCGGAGGCTTCCCGGTGGTATGTGGTCTCGCCGGTCAGCGCCGCCAGATCGATCAGCACGTTGAACATGACGGCGTTGCCCGAGGGCTCCACGCTGTCGAAGTACTCCACTGTGCGGCCCAGGGGAGCGACCACGTCAGCAGCGGACAGGTACCAGCCGCCCTCCGGCCGCGCGAACCCGGACCGGGCATGGTCCACCAGCAGGCGGGCCTCCCGCAACCAGCGCTCGTCCCCCGAAACCTGGTACATCTCCAGCAGTGCCGCGGCGAAGAAGGCGTAGTCGTCCAGGATGCCCTGGCCGCTGGTGGCGCCGTCCACCGAGGTGCGCCACAGCGATCCGTCCTCGCGCCGGTGGATCTCCAGCAGGAACGACGCCGCCTGCTCGGCGGCGGCCAGGTACTCGGGCCGGCCGGTCAGAGCCGTGGCCTGGGCCAGGGACTCCAGCACGAGACCGTTCCACGACACCACCACCTTGGGGTCCAGGCCCGGGGGCGTGCGTTCGTCCCGGATCCGGCGCAGGGCGGCGCGGTGTTTGGCGGGCAGTCCGGCCAGATCCTCAACGGTGCGGCCGTACTCGGCGGCCAGCTCCTCGAGATCGGCCCGCTGCGTCAGCACGCTACTGCCCGACTGTTCGAAATTGCCCCGCTCGCTCACACCCAGCACGTCGGCCAGGGCCGGGCCGTCGGTGGCGCCCACCGCCGCGGTGATATCCTCGCGCGACCAGACGTAGTAGGTCCCCTCCTCGCCGCCGCTGTCGGCGTCGAAGCTGGCGTAGAAGGCGCCGTCGGGTGAGCGCATCTCGCGCATGAGAAAGTCCAGCGCATCCAGTCCCGTGGCCGTCCAGTCCGGGCGCTCAAAGACGGCGCCGGCTTCCAGGAAAAGCCCGGCCAACTGACCGTTGTCGTAGAGCATCTTCTCGAAGTGGGGGACGGTCCAGCGGCTGTCCACGGTGTAGCGGTGGAAGCCGCCGCCCACGTGGTCGTACAGCCCGCCCCGGGCCATGGCGTCCAGGCTGCCGGTGATCATCTCGGCCAGTTCTTCATCGCCGTGGCGCCGGTATTCGTGCAACAGGAAGCGCCACTTGATAGGCGTGGGGAACTTCTGGCGCTGCTTGAAACCCTGGTGGGTGGGGTCGTAGGCGTCCTTGCCGTTCTGCACCGCCGCGGCCACCAGGCCCCGCTCCAGGTCACGGGATCCCAGGTTCGGGCCGTTCCGTTCACCCAGGCCCTGGGCCAGTTGTCCGGCCTGGTCCTCTATCTCGCCCCGCCGGTCGTTCCAGGCCCCGACGATCTGGCCGGTGAGCTGGACGAACTTCTCGCGGGGGTAGTAGGTGCCGCCGAAGAACGGCTTCAGTTCGGGAGTCAGGAACACCGACATGGGCCAGCCGCCCCTGCCGGTCATGGCCTGCACCGCATCCATGTAGACGGCGTCCAGGTCGGGACGTTCCTCCCGATCCACCTTTATGCAAACGAAGTGCTCGTTCATGAAGGCCGCCACTTCGTCGTCCTCGAAGACCTCGTGTTCCATGACATGGCACCAGTGGCAACTCGAGTAGCCGATGGACAGGAAGATGGGTTTGTCCTCGTCCTTGGCCTTGGCCAGGGCCTCATCGCCCCAGGGGTACCAGTCCAGCGGGTTGTGGGCGTGCTGCCGCAGGTATAGCGAAGGCTGGCCGGCCAGGTGGTTGCCGTGCTCGCGGATGTATTGGGGCGTGCGGGGCGTGTCGGTGGCGCCGCCGTTGGATTCGCTCATGGGGCAACCTGCCAGGAAGAGTATGAAAAGCACGAGTGGTGCGGTTTTTCGCATGGGATAGTCCTCGGTTCGGATTCGGGAGTAGTGCAGGCACAATACGCGGAATCCCGCGAGTCGGCATCCCGGTGCGTCGGAACTACCTTGGGTGCCTTGTTATCAGGACTGTTACCGCGTGAAAGGAATGTGGAGCATGGTCGCCCATGCCGGCGTCCTACTGTTTGTTGTCCTGGCTGCTGCCTGCCTCAGCGGTTACGTGTCGCCACCGGTGGCCCTGGCCGCCGGTTTGCTGTTGGCCCTGACCCTGGGCAACCCCTTCCCTGCGTGGAGCGCCCGCTGGTCCAGGCGGCTGCTCCAGATCTCGGTGGTCGGACTGGGCTTCGGCCTGGATCTGCCGGCGGTCCTGGAAGCCGGTCGGCTGGGTTTCGGATTCACGGTGGCCACCATCTGCGGAACCCTGGCCCTGGGGTTACTGCTGGGCAGGCTGCTACGGATCGAGCGGGACACGTCACTGCTGGTATCGGCCGGTACTGCCATCTGCGGCGGCAGTGCTATCGCGGCGGTG
>QNDV01000502.1 GCA_003646045.1 bacterium | reverse complement strand
GGGGCCCCGGCGTACCGGTGGCCAGACGAGAGAAGCGACCGGCGTCCCTGTGTGACCTGGCGCCGACCCTGGCACATTGGCTGGGTGTGGATCCTCTGCCTCTGGATGGTACCGCCCCTGACGCGGCTGCTATCGGTACCGGCCTCCCGCTGTACGGGAAATCCCAGGCCGAGCCCGCCGACGCAGGCGCCGAGCCACGGTTGATCCTGGCCGAGGCCCTGGCCTACGGACCGGATCTGGTGGCGTTGCGGCGAGACAACCTGAAACTGGTGGCCCACCGCGACGGCCGGCCCCTGGGCCTCTACGACCTGCAGGCCGACCCCGGCGAAAAGGTCGACCTGCAACAGGATCATCCGGATGAACTGGCGGCACTGCTGGCCGCTCTCGCCCGTTGGCGTGATTCCGGCCTCGGCGCCACCGGTGACCAGGGCGGCGACTGGCAGGATCTCGACAATACGGTGCGGCAGCGCCTGCGCGATCTGGGCTACTCGGACTGAGGTCCCGTTCAGACGGGATCCACCGCCAATTCGTGCACCTGGTCAGCCAGCTTCAGGAAGGCTTCCCGCGCCGGACTGTCCGCGATCTCCACGGCAGGTTTTCCCGTGTCCCCGCCCTCGCGGATGGCCGGATCGATGGGTATCTCCCCCAGCAGGGGCAGACCGTATTCAGCGGCCACCCTGCCGCCACCACCCTGGCCGAAGATGTCGTATTTGCGGTCCGTATCCGGACACTGGAAGTAGCTCATGTTCTCCACCACGCCGAGCACCGGCACGTCAACCTCGCGGAACATGCGGATCCCGCGGCGCACATCGGCCAGCGCCACTTCCTGGGGTGTAGTGACCATGACCACTCCCGACAGGGGCACCTGCTGCACCAGCGTCAGCTGTGCATCACCCGTGCCGGGAGGCATGTCCACGATCATGTAGTCCAGACCGTCCCACTGGACGTCCTTGAGGAACTGCTTGATTGCCGAAAAGACCAGTGGGCCACGCCAGATCACCGGCTGGTCGGGATCCATGAGCAGTCCCATGCTGATGATCTGCAGACCGTGTTCGCGCACGGGCAGGATGCGCTTGTCCTCGGTAACCTCCGGCCCATTCTTCAGTGCCAGCATGGTGGGTACACTGGGGCCATAGACATCGGCGTCCAGGATCCCCACGGCATGGCCACGATCACGCAGGGCCAGAGCCAGATTCACCGCCACCGAGGACTTGCCCACGCCACCCTTGGCGCTGGCCACCGCCACTACGCGCTTCACGCCGGGCAACTTCCTGCGATCGGCAAACGGGTCGGGGGACTGGCCGTGGGGACCGCGTGGTGCCTGCTGGGGAGCCGAGCGGTCATCCACCGGCACCTCCACCGACAACACGCCGGGCAAACCGCCGACCTTGGCGGCCACCACCTCGCGTACGGCGGCAATGGTCTCGTCCTTCTCGCTGGTCTTGACCACGCTGACGGTGATCTGTCCGCCGGAAACACGGATCTCCCCGATCAGCTTGAGGGTCACCACGTCGATGCTGGTGCCGGGCAGCAGGACCGTGCGCAGGGCTTCCATCACGAGCTCGGGAGTCAGGGGGGCATTCATCTCGTCACCTCGCAAAAAGTTTCAGGGGCCGGAGCGTTGGTATCAGGCAGTGGCCGGGTCAGCCAGGACCTGGGCCACGATGAGAGCATGATCGAAGGCAAGGGTAGGCAAATCGTCCACACGATGCCAGTCGGCTGCCGCCGCGTCGTCTCCGGCCACCGCCCGGGGGCAGTCTCCGGCAGGTTGCGCCACGTAGACCACCGACACGGTATGCCCCCGCGGATCGCGATCCGGCGCCCCATAGGTGTGGAATTGGCGGAAGGGAAGGTCTGCCAGGCCGGTCTCCTCGGCGATCTCGCGCCGGATGGCCGCGTCGGGATCCTCGCCGTATTCGACGAAGCCCCCGGGCAGGGCATGACAGCCGCGGAAAGGCTCGCCGCCCCTCTCGATCAGCAGGACAAGAAGCGTGTCCGGATCCTGGCGCCACAGCACCACGCCGTCCACGGTCAGGGCGGGATTGCGGTACACTTCACCCTTCAGGTCATTGTCCGCAGGGGTCAAGAACTTCAGTCCTGCTCGAACGAGGCCAGAGCAGTCTCGCAATCGTCGAAGGTCTCGAAGACCAGCTTTAACTGGGTGACGTTCAGGATGTTGTCGATGCGGTCGGAGACCTCGCAGATCTTCAACTGGCCGCCGTTCTTCTTGAGGGTGTGGAACGCCGAGACCAGGATACCCAGGCCCGTCGAATTCACCCAGTTGACCTTGGACATGTTCAGCAGCACGTCCACGTGTCCGTCGCTGACCAGAGTCTTGATCTCGGTCTGGAATTTCTCGTGGTCCGGGCCACCCATGATCTTCCCCGAGAGGTTCAGCATCATGACTTCGCCGACCAGATTCTGTTTGATATTCAAGACATGTCCTCCACGGAGGTAGGATTGAGTCACTTCCCGGCTATATGATAAGGTGGGTCGCGACTCAATCCAACCCGTTTCGTGGCAGAGCGGATATTCGCGGTTACAGATCCGGTCAGAAGGAGATAGTCATGACTCCCCCACGCCCCGCGGTCCTGGCAGGTGCCTGGTATCCCGCGGATCCGGATGAACTGGCTGACCTGGTGGACGGCTGGTTCTCCGGCGGTTCACCCCGCACCACGCCCCCGGCGGGTCGGCCCCTGATCGTCGTGGCCCCCCACGCCGGCTTTGCCTACAGCGGCGCCACGGCGGGCCTGGCCCACTCCGTCCTGCGCGCTCATGGTGCCCGCCGCGTCGTGATCATGGCTCCCAACCACCGGACGGCCCTGGACCGTATCGCCCTCAGCGGCGCCGACTCCTTCACCACGCCCCTGGGCCGGGTGCCGGTGGACCGACAGGCCGTGGCACACCTGGCCGCTTCGCCGGCTTTCGTG
>QNDV01000501.1 GCA_003646045.1 bacterium | reverse complement strand
GCCGGCGACCACCTCAAGGCCGCTTCGGACATGGGCGTGCCGCTGGTGGGGGTCGGCTTGCTGTTTCATCACGGCTATTTTCACCAGTTTCTCGACCAGACCGGCTGGCAACAGGAAGCCTACCCCGAGACCGACCTCTTTACCCTGCCTTTGCGCCGGGCCAAGGATCCTTCCGGCAAAAACGTCACGATCCGGGTGGACGGACCGGACGGACCGCTCTACGCGGCGGTCTGGTGCATCGACGTGGGACGGGTGCCGCTGTACCTGCTGGATACCAATGTTCCGGAAAACCCCCTGCCGCAGCGGGAGATCACCGATCGGCTCTACGCCGGCGAAGGCAAGAGAAGACTGGCCCAGGAGGTACTGCTGGGCATCGGCGGGCTCAGAGCCCTGGCCGCCATGGGCCTGCATCCCACCGTACTGCATATCAACGAGGGGCACTGCGCCTTTGTCGTCATCGAACGCCTAGCCCAGACGATGGAGCGCCACAAGGTCGACTTGACCGCAGCCCGGGAAATCGTGCCTCGCACCACGGTGTTTACCACCCATACCCCGGTGGCCGCCGGCTACGACGAGTTTCCCGTCGACCTGGCACGGCCCTACCTGGAACCCCTTGCCGACCGGCTCCAGACCACGGTTGACGACGTCCTCTCCTGGGGGCGCATCGGGACGGATTCGCCGCTGTCGATGTTCGTGCTCGGCATGCGCAACGCCATGTACTGCAACGGCGTCAGCGAACTGCACGGGGCTACGGCGCGCCGCATGTGGGCCCATATTTGGCCCGGTCGGCCCGAGGACGAAGTGCCCATCGGTCATGTGACCAACGGGGTTCACATCGCATCGTGGATCTCGGTGGACAACGCCCGGCTCTTCGAGCGCTACCTCGGCCCGGACTGGTACTTGCACACCAGCGTGCCGGAGACCTTCAACCGTATCGATCAGATCTACAACGAAGAGCTGTGGCGGGCCCACGAGATGGCCCGCTCGCGCCTGATCCGCACGTGCCGGCACCTCATGGTGCGCCAGTACAGCCAGCGCAACGCGCCCAAGGCGACGATGCAGGAAGCCGAGTCGGTGCTCGACCAGGAGATTCTCACCATCGGTTTCGCCCGCCGTTTCGCCACCTACAAGCGCGCCACCCTCCTGCTCCAGGATCCGGATCGGCTCGAGGCCCTCATCACCTCCCAGAGCCGTCCGGTCCAGTTGATTTTCGCCGGCAAGGCCCATCCACGCGACAACGAGGGCAAGGCGCTGATTCAGAAGATCGTCCAGTTCGCCCAGCGTCCCAGCATACGCCACCGGGTGGTGTTCATCGAGGACTACGACATCCATTTAGCCCGCCATCTGGTTCAGGGCTGCGATGTCTGGCTCAACACCCCCCGGCGTCCCTACGAGGCCTGCGGCACCTCCGGCATGAAGGCGGCTGCCAACGGGGTGCTGAATTTGAGCGTGCTCGACGGATGGTGGTGCGAGGGGTACCGCGACGATAGGGGCTGGCGCATCGGCAACGGCGAGCAGTACGAGGATTTGGCCTACCAGGATGCGGTAGAGGGGCAGGCGCTGTACAATATCCTGGAAAACGACGTGGTGCCGACCTTCTACGAGCGACGCAACGGCGACACCCCCAGCCGCTGGATCGCCATGATGAAGGCCTCGATGAAGATGGCCATCTCCGGCTTCTGCGCCCACCGGATGATGGCCGATTATGATTCGAGCTTCTATCGCCCCGCCGATGAAAACTGCCGCGAGCTGTTGGCCGACGGCGCCAAACGCGCTCATGAGCTGTACACCCTGCGCGAGCGTCTGGCCAAGGAATGGCACGCGGTGACGGTAGCCCAGCCGAGGCGTTCGGCCGAGGGACCGTTTCGGGTCGGCGACCAACTGACATTGACCACCACGGTTAAGCTGGGCAACCTCAAGCCCGAGGAGGTGGACGTGGAACTCTACTACGGCGTGATGAAGTCCCTGGACGTCTTGAAAACCAGCCACGTGGCGCCCATGCGGGTCATCGAGGACCTGGGCGACGGCCGGTATGTCTACGACTGCACCATCCGTTCCGACACTCCCGGCCGCTACGGGTTCACCGCCCGGGTGCTGCCCCGGGGTGACGCCCTGATCCGTTTCACGCCGGGCTTGATCACTTGGAGCTGATGAACGCTTGAAACTGGCGGGTTGCTGTAATGCGCAGCAGGCAACTTGTCGCGGGTCGATGCCATGGACAGCCTCCGAACCAAGCCGAGGATTCTCATCGTCACCCCCGAGGTGACCTATCTGCCCGACGGCATGGGCAATGCCGCCAACTATCTCAAGGCCAAGGCCGGCGGCCTGGCCGACGTGTCCGCCGCCCTCATCAGCGCTCTGTTCGAGCAGGGCGCCGACGTTCACGTGGCCATGCCCGATTACCGGCGCATGTTCATCCACGGCTCCCCCGGCCTCTACCCGGGCCGGGAGCTGGAGGCGATCCGGGCCAAGATGCCCGACGACCGCATCCACCTGGCCGAAGACCGGGCCTTCTTCTACGTGGACCACGTCTACGCCAACTACAGCCGCGACAACCTCAAGATCGCCCTGGCCTTTCAGCGCGAGGTGATTAACAACATCGTGCCGCGGGTGCGGCCCGACCTGATCCACTGCAACGACTGGATGACCGGCCTGGTGCCGGCCATGACCCGCATGGCCGGGATTCCCTGCCTGTTCACCCTGCACAACATCCACACCGTCACCAGCACGCTGGCGGAGATCGAGGACCGCGGCATCGACGCGGCATACTTTTGGCATCACCTTTACTACCGTCGCTACGTGGACGAGTACGAGGCGGCGCGGGGTGCCGTGCCGGTGGATTTCGTCACCAGCGGGGTGTTTGCGGCCCACTTCGTCAACACCGTCAGCCCGACCTTCCTGAAAGAGATCGTCGACGGCCGGCACGGTTTCGT
>QNDV01000500.1 GCA_003646045.1 bacterium | reverse complement strand
GGACACACCCTCGGCGGGAATACACGCATCGAGGAACCCAAGCTGTTTTGACCTCCCTCGACTGGACACTCGTCGCCGCCATGTACCTGACCATCGTCGGGGCGGTAGTGCTGACCCGCGGCCACATGCGGGGCGTAACGGACTATCTGGCCGCAGGCCGGTCGGCGGGACGTTATCTGCTGACCATCAGTTCGGGCATCGCGGGCCTGGGCGCCATCACCGTGGTGGCCAACCTCGAGATGGGTTACGCCGCCGGCTTTGCCATGAGCTGGTGGGGGCTGACCATGTCCCTGTTCGGGGTGATCGTGACGGTGAGCGGCTGGGTCAACTACCGCTTCCGCCGCACCTGCGCCCTGACCCTGGCCGAGTTCCTGGAACGAAGATACAGCCGCCGCTTCCGCATCTACGCCGGCACCGTGGCCTTTGTCGCGGGCCTGATCAACTTCGGCATCTTCCCGGCGGTGGGCGCCCGTTTCTTCATCCACTTCCTGGGTCTGCCCGAAACCTGGTCCCTGGCCGGCCTGGCCCTGCCTGTCTTCCCCTCGCTGATGTTCGTCCTGCTGGCCACCGCTGTCAGCTTCGTGTTCGCCGGGGGCCAGGTGGCCGTCATGATCACCGACTTCATCCAGGGCGCCTTCGCCAACCTGGTCTTCCTGGTGCTGGTGGTCTACCTGATCCTCAAGGTGGGCTGGGGCGATGTGGGCGAGGTTATGGCCCTGGCTCCCGCCGGCCACTCCAAGATCAACCCCTTCGACACGGGCTACGTCCAGGACTTCAACTTCAAGTACTTTGCCATCGGCGTGATGGGACTGTTCTACGGGGCCATGAGCTGGCAGGGCACCCAGGCCTACAACAGTTCGGCCCGCACCGCCCACGAGGGCAAGATGGGTCTGGTGCTGGGCCAGTGGCGGGGGCGTACCCAGGACGTCTTCATGACCGTGGTGCCGATCCTGGTGTTCACGGTGTTGCACCACCCGGACTGGGCCGACTTCGCCAGCGCGGTACAGGTGGATCTGGACGCCGTCACCAACGAGGCGGTGCGCAGCCAGATGCGAGCCCCCCTGGTCCTGGCCCGCCTGTTGCCGGTGGGCCTGCTGGGTGCCTTCGCCGCCCTGATGCTCGGCGCGTTCATCTCTACCCACAACACGTACCTGCACTCGTGGAGCTCGATCTTCATCCAGGACGTGGTACTGCCGTTTCGTCGCACGCCTCTTTCGCCGCGAACCCACCTGAGGCTGCTGCGGGGCGGTGTGGTGGGGGTGGCGGTTTTCATCTTCGTGTTCTCGCTGTTCTACCGGCAGAGCCAGGCCATCCTGCTGTTCTTCGCCCTGACCGGGGCGATTTTCGCCGGCTGGTCGGGAGCGGTGGTTATCGGCGGCCTGTACACGCGCTGGGGCACGACGGCGGCAGCCTGGACCACGGGCATCTGCGGCGTGACCCTGACCATGACGGGATTCGTGCTGGAACAGGCCCAGCGCTCGTGGCGTGAGACCGGTGTCGCGTTCTGGGGACTGCTCGACTCGCTGGGCCCCGAGCGCACCGCAACCTGGGCAACGTGGGTCAACGACTCCCTGCCCAACGGACAGGAGCTCTGGGGTTGGGCCATGTGGATGTCCCTGGTGGCGTACATCGGCGTCAGCGGCGTGCAACAGTGGCGAAAGCGGCAATTGTTCGACCTGGACCGCCTGCTGCACCGGGGCCGCTGGGAAATCGGTGGCGAAGTGGAGCAGGGAACAACGAAGAAGATCAGCCGCGGCTGGAAGGCCCTGGGCATCACCGCCGAGTTCGGACGGCGGGACAAGGCCCTCTACATCGCCACCTGGGCCTGGAACCTGGGCTGGGTCGCCGTCTTCGCTTTCGGCACCGTGTATTTCCTGACCCGCGAGGTGTCCGACGGGGACTGGTCGCGCTGGAACGGCGACTGGCTGCGGTTCTGGGAGTCCAAATTCTGGATCGAACTTGCCGTGGGTGCCGTGGTGATCGTGTGGTTCGTATGGGGTGGCGTGCGGGATGTGCAGAGGTTGCTGCGGGACCTGCGACAGCGACCGGCGGACGAGGAGGATGACGGGTTTGTCGGCGATGACTGATCAGGGCCGAGCACCCAGTTGTCAACGGCGCTAAGTCAACGTCGATAACATCCCGGTCCGCGCTCTAACGCGCAGGATATTTACACTTTACGAAGCTACAGGAATAGTGGGATTATGGCGTATGGATCGTCACCTGCTCCCATCACTTCCCGGACGCCTGGCATGTATCCGCGTGCTCATGGCGAGCCTGCTCATTCTAACCATGACCCCCCTGCAAGCCCAGGAGTCGGCGGACAGCGATTCGCTGTCCATCAATGAGCTGTTCAACATGTCCCTGGCCGAACTGATGGAGATCAAGGTCACGGTCTCGTCCCACCGGCCCGAACTGATCCTGGACACCCCCGCGATCATCTCGCGTTACGACGCCGACGAAATGGCCGGCATGGGCCTGCGCACCCTGCGCGACATGTTGCGATTCATTCCCGGCGTAACGGTACAGGACCACCTGTTCGGCCAGACCTTCATTTCCATCCGCGGCGTCTACGAGGGCTTCAACCAGAAGGTCCTCTTCCTGCTGGACGACACGCCCTATTTCATGCCGTCCCACTCCGATATCCCCCTGCTGGGCATCCCCTTCTCCAGCATCAGCCATATCGAGATCATCCGCGGTCCGGGTGCGGTCTACTACGGCACCAACGCCACCGGAGGCGTCATCAAGGTCGTGACCCGGGGCTATGGGCAGAGCGACCAGGGGGAAAACAACCTGTCCCTGCGGGGAGGCACCAACAGCTATGTCAACGGCGGCGGATACTACGACACGGGACAAAATGACTGGGGACAGCTGTCCGCCGCTTTCGAGGTACAGCGTGACGACGGTTATGCCGCCCGCTACCCGTCCTATGACGACGG
>QNDV01000499.1 GCA_003646045.1 bacterium | reverse complement strand
GACATGATCAATATACTATTACCACCATAACTGATTAAAGGTAAGGTCAACCCTTTGGTGGGTAGCGCTCCCATATTTACGCCCATATTAATGAGAGCCTGAATACTCACCAGTAATCCAACGCCATAAACAAGATAAGCCCCGAAAGGTTTTGATTTATTTAATGCCGTTTTACCAATTTGAAAACAACGCAACACAAACCAGGCATAAATCAGGATTAGAAAAACGGCCCCGATAAGTCCAAATTCTTCAGAGTAAATCGCAAATAGAAAATCGGTATGCGCTTCCGGCAAATAGAACAGTTTCTGAATACTACCACCAAGACCTGTTCCGTAGATTCCACCACTGCCTATCGCTATCAAAGATTGAGTTAATTGAAAACCGCTGGAAAAAGGATCAGCCCAGGGATCAAGGAATGAAGTTACCCGGGCCATTCTATAAGGCGATGCCAGCACCAGTAATACCATGATACTAAGAGTGCCGATGACAAAAACAATGAACTGTTTAAACTGAACCCCACCCAGGAATATCATCCCGAGGCCTGTCATTAATAACACCGCTGCTGCACCAAAATCCGGTTCCAGTAATAAAAGTCCACTGGCCATTGCTAAAATAATCATTGGTTTAACAAAACCCATCAAACCGGACTGCATTTCTTCACAGCGACGAATGAGGTAACCGCTTAAGTAGATGATTAAAAACAGTTTCGCTATTTCAGAAACTTGAACGGTGAAAATGATCAAATCCAGCCAACGGGTAGAGCCATTAACCGTGTGTCCAACTCCGGGAACTAATACCAGTGCCAGCAAAAACAGTGAACTCAGCATCAGGATCATACCGTTATTTTTCCAGATTCTGGTGGGTATCCGGTATGCGACCCACATCAGTAGAATGCCTAACAACAAACGCAAAAACTGGCGCTTGCCATAATAAAATGGATCACTCAATTGCGCATCCGCTACACCTATCGATGCAGATGTCACCATGATTAATCCGATTATTGCCAGTAACCCAAATATTAACAGGATCTGGTTGTCTAACCGCTTTGGTAAACTGGAGATATCGATTCTTTCAAGCTGAGAAGAACGTATAGCCTGAGAGTTCATGACAATGCCCTCACTAAACCCTTGAAGTGATCGCCACGAGCTGGAAACCCGCTGTACATATCGAAACTAGCACAGGCTGGAGCCAATAAAACAATATCACCCGTGACTGCTATTTGATTCGCTATTTGAACAGCCTGTTCTAAATTATCAACACGTTGAATATTTACGCATTCGTTCCAGCTTTGCTGCAGGACATCAGCATCCTGACCGAACAATAAAACAGTTTTAACGTGCTGACTTAAACTTTCACAAAGAATAGCGACATTGGCACCTTTACTCTGCCCACCCGCCAGTAAAATGACAGGTTCATCCAGCCCTTCAATCGCAGCTTTGGTCGCACCTGGATTCGTCGCCTTTGAATCATTTATCCAGCTCACTCCATTGATTTCAGCAATCCATTCACTTCGATGAGGTAATCCAGCATAAGATTCCAGGGCTTTTAAAATTGCTGGCTTTGATATGCCCGCAACCCTGGCCATCGCTATTGCAGCCAGGCAATTCGCCCAGTTATGCCGTCCTTTCAATTTTAATGCCGTTGTATTTATCCAGCCTTCACCATCAACAGCCAGCATTGGATTTTCAGTTCCAGTCACCGTGTATTCACAACTAGCATTGTGCAGTGAAAACTGAATATCAGTTGGCGACTGTCTTGTTGACGCATCATCAAAATTACTCAGGCAATTTATTGCATTAGAATAAATAGATTTTTTGCACTGTTGATAATCCTTTAAATTTTCATAACGATCCATATGGTCTTCACTGACATTTAATACGGTCGATATCAATGGGCGTAATGATGATGTTGTTTCCAGTTGAAAACTGGATAATTCCAGCACATAAAAATCAACATCATCACTGAGTAATTGCAGAGCAGGCACACCTATGTTTCCGCCAACCGCAGCATTTTTACCATCGGCTTTAATCATTTCACCCAACAGACTGGTCACGGTACTTTTACCATTCGAACCCGTTATAGCCAGTACCGGTTTATTGACAGCTTGTGCAAACAGTTCGATATCACCCATGATTTGTTTTCCTGATCTGGCGACCTTTTGCATCAATGGTGAGCGAATGGATAATCCCGGGCTAACGACCAGGCAATCTATATTACTCAGTTGAAATTCAGACAATTCGCCTTTAATGACTTCAACGGATGGAAAGTTCTGCTGGAATTCAGCCAGGTACGGAGGCTGCTCCCTGTTATCCTGAACCTTGCACTGGTAACCAAGTTGCAGCAGGTAACAGGCCGCCGAATAACCCGTCATTCCAAGACCTACCACCAGGTAGCGTTGGTCTTTATGCATTGTTTGAAGAGGGCTCATCGTTTGCATCACCGTACTTTTAGACTCGCCAGTCCAATTAACACGAGAATAACGGTGATGATCCAGAAGCGAACAATAATTCGCGGCTCTGGCCAGCCTTTTAATTCAAAATGATGATGTAACGGTGCCATTCTAAAAATTCGACGACCCGTTAATTTATAAGAACCTACCTGCAAAATAACTGAAACCGTTTCAACGACGAATATTCCGCCCATGATGAATAAAACCAGTTCCTGACGCACTATCACGGCTATCACACCCAGTGCAGCACCCAGTGCCAGGGCACCCACATCACCCATAAAAACCTGAGCGGGATAAGTGTTAAACCATAAAAATCCAAGGCCGGCACCGACCAGTGCACCGCAAAATACCACCATTTCACCAACACCGGGAATATACGGAATACCCAGATATCCGGCAAAATTTGTATTACCGGTTACATAGGCAAATACACCTAAGGCACCACCCACCAGAACGGTCGGTAAAATAGCCAGCCCATCAAGGCCATCAGT
>QNDV01000498.1 GCA_003646045.1 bacterium | reverse complement strand
GACATCAACCGCATCCAGCGGGACGGCGAGGATCTGCTGGTGGTGATCAACGACGCGGCCTTCAATACCAGCGTCCGCCGGGCCGATGTGGGGGGCGTGCAGGTTCTCGACGCGCTGCCCGGGTTCGTGCACTCGGATATCATGTTGCTGGGTCATGATCTGTACGTGGCTGATCGCACGATCGGCGCGGCGGGGCTGCGGGTGCTGGACGCTGTGACGGGGGTGGAGCGGACGACAGGCGCCATTGGCACGGGATTGGCGCCGGTTTTGTTCATTCGATCGGCCACGGCACCGGTTTCCGGAGTTGAGCCGGCATTGGTGCAGGCATCCCTGCGGTTGGGGGCGCCATTTCCGAACCCGTGTAATCCTGCGGTGGAGATAGCACTGGAGGCCAAGCCGGGCGCAATGGTGCAGATCGAGGTGTTTGATCTGAGGGGACGGCGTGTGCGCAATGACCGTGTGATGGCCGGCGGTGATGGTCATGCCCGTTACCATTGTGACGGTCGGGATGGTCGAGGGAGATCGCTGGCGGCAGGGGTATATCAGGTTCTGGCGAGTAGTGGCGGGGAGCGGTCGGTTGCGCGGTTTTCGTTGGTCAAATGACAGCATAGTCGAGGTGCGTATTGACGATCGCGGACTCATCGTGCAGTGAGCGTCGCCGGTATGCATAACGCCGCGTCCGCAACCGGAGCGCGTGCGTCCTCCAAGTGATCCGCAATGGCCCGTAGCATTCCCGGCGTCCCCCGACGCACCTCTTGTTTCCTGTAGGTCGGTATCGCTACGGGAGCAGCCAAGCCGCGGTGAGTCAACGCCTTGGAAGGGTCAAGCCACCGCGGGCCCCGCTCTTGCGTACACTGCGTCCGTGATCCGGGCCGCGCTTCCATCCGGCGGTCCAGAGTATTCCGTACGTCACAGCAACAGGGGAGAGTGCTCCATGTTCACGATGGACGCCTTCGACATCTTCGGCAGTCTTCCGGTCTCGCTGGCTTTCTGGCTCTTCGTGGCCGTGATCCTGCTGTATCTCGCGCGTTTGCCGGCCCACCGGGCCTTCCGGGCCACGGGGCGGGCGATCCACAACGGACTGCGCTTGACGGCACGGTCGCTCGTACTCGCCGAACAGTCCCTGTCGCGGCGAAACCGCGAGGTGCTCTTCAACGCGGGCGCCGAGGCGGCCGAGTACGACCTCGACCGGGAGTTCGACCGCATTGGCAAGACCGTCGAGCGCGACGTGTCCCAGTTGCCGGGGCTGCAGCGGGAACTGGCCGAGCAGATCACGCACCTGGACGAGGACTACCGGGCCAGCTCGGTAGTGCCGCCGTCCCCGCCGGGCTGGGTCGCGGCCGTCGAGGCGGTGGCCGATCTCTCGCGGCATGGCGACGCGCCGGTGGCGTCGATCCTCAAGGAGATCCACCGTTCCACCGCGGCGCAGCACGACGAGTCCCTGGCCGCCTACCGTGACGCGGTGGCCGAACGGCATGCGCGCCTGGACCGCATGCTGCCCCGCTGGCGCAGCGTGGGCAACGCCCTGGACCGGACCTGCAAGAAGGCGGTGATCCTGCTCCAGCGGTCCCAGACCGTGGACAAGCAGATTGCGCTGTACAAGGAGATCCGGGCCGGGAGCGACGCCGCCGAACGCGAGCTGACCTCGTCGTCACTGACCCAGTTCTTCATCGCCGGCCTGGCCCTGGTCATCGCCGTCGGCGGTGCGGTGATCAACTTCAACCTGATCGCCCTGCCCATGTCCGAGATGGTCGGCGGCGGCAGCTACATCGGCAACTGGAAAACAAGCGATGTCGCCGCCCTGGTCATCATCCTGGTCGAGGTGGCCATGGGCCTGTACCTGATGGAATCCCTCCGTATCACCCGCCTGTTCCCGGTGATCGGGCAGATGGACGACCGCACGCGGGTGCGTATGGCCTGGGTCACCTTCTCGATCCTGCTGGTGCTGGCGGGCATCGAGTCGTCGCTGGCGCTGATGCGCGACCGCATTGCCGCCGACATGATGGCCCTGCGGCACTCCCTGGCGGCGGTCGAACCGATGGCGACGCCGACCAGCATGATTCCCACCATCGGGCAGATGGTCATGGGCTTCATCCTGCCCTTTGCCCTGACGTTCGTGGCCATCCCCCTGGAGACCTTCGTGAGTTCTTCCCGCAACGTGCTGGGCGCGGGCCTGGCCCTGCTGCTGCGGGCGACGGCCTTCACCCTGCGCCTGCTGGGCAATGCCGCGGGCGCGACGAGCGAGTTGCTGGTCAACCTCTACGACGTAGTGATTTTCCTGCCGCTGTGGTTGGACCGCCAATGGCACGGTCGACGGTCGGGGACCGTAGCCCAGCCGATCAAGGCGCCGGACGTCGAGCCCGGGTGGGACCATCTGCCGGTGGTCGCGCCGTCCAATGACCCGGAGAAGGACCTGCATGAGGAGGAGGTGCTGACATGAAACGGCTTACTCTGTGCCTGTTGGCGGTGTTCCTGGTGAGCGGCGGCTGTGCCGACACCACCAGCCACTCCAGCAGCGTGTACATGCTGCTCGACACGTCGGGTACCTACAGCCAGGAGCTGGAGCGGGCCCAGCGCATCATCGACTACCTGCTGGGCACGCTGCAGCCCGGTGATTCGCTGGTGGTCGCCCGCATAGACAGTGGTAGCTTCAGTGAGAAGGACATCGTCTGCAAGATGACCTTCGACGGCAGGCCCTCGGTGGCCAATCAGCAGAAACGTCGCTTCCGCACCACCATCGACGAGTTCGTCGCGCATGTGGACGGCAGCCCCTACACCGACATCACCGGCGGCGTGGTGCAGGCGGTGGAGTTCCTGCGGGAGACGGGCGCCGGCCAACGGTACATCCTTGTCTTCTCGGACCTGAAGGAGGATTTGCCTGAAGGGCACATCCGCGACTTCCCGCTGGAGATGGACGGCTGCGACGTGGTGGCCCTGAACGTGACCAAGCT
>QNDV01000497.1 GCA_003646045.1 bacterium | reverse complement strand
TGAACCGGCAAATTTTCTTGATGTAGGTGGTGGTGCAGATGCAGAAAAAGTCGAAAATGGTTTTCGTCTCATCCTGAGTGATCCCAAGGTTAAAGGTATTCTCATAAATATTTTTGGAGGTATTCTCCGATGTGATGTACTGGCCCAGGGTGTTGTTCAAGCGGCTCAAAAGGTGAAGTTGTCAGTGCCGGTGGTCGTTCGAATGGAAGGTACAAATGTCGATGAAGGCAGGAGAATTTTAGCTGAGTCCGGTCTGGAACTGATTAATGCAGATGATCTTGCAGATGCCGCCAGGAAAGTAGCTGAAATAGTAGCTTAAACCCGGGAAATCACCTGAGGATACATTTTTTTTTAACAAAGATGCTGTTCTCGGAAAGCCCTCCTGGGGAAACTTAATTTTAAAGGAAAAAAATGAGCATATTAGTTAACTCCCGGACTCGTGTTCTGGTTCAGGGCATTACCGGTAAGGAAGGACAATTCCATGCCCGGCAGTGCATTGAATATGGAACACAGGTTGTCGCCGGTGTGACGCCGGGCAAAGGCGGCCAGGTTATGGATGGAGTGCCTGTGTTTAATACCGTTCAGGAGGCAAAAGAGAAAACCGGTGCAGATGCTTCCCTGATTTTTGTTCCACCTCCTTTTGCAGCTGACGCAATTTTGGAGGCGGTAGATGCCGGCGTTGAACTGGCTGTCTGTATTACGGAAGGGATTCCGGTAATGGATATGCTCAGGGTTAAGAACTATCTGGCGCAGAAAGATACTCGACTTATCGGACCTAACTGCCCGGGCATTATCACTCCTGGTGAGTGTAAAATCGGTATCATGCCGGGAGCAATCCACACTCCGGGGGGACCGGTAGGGGTAGTGTCTCGCTCAGGAACGCTTACTTATGAAGTGGTACATCAATTATCAGGAGTAGGTTTAGGGCAGACGACATGTATTGGTATAGGTGGAGATCCTGTGAATGGAACCGGTTTCACCGATTGCCTCAAAGCATTCAACGATGATCCAGATACTGAAGCAGTGGTAATGGTCGGTGAGATAGGTGGTACTGCGGAAGAGCAGGCAGCTTTATGGATTCAGGCGAATATGACAAAGCCTGTTGTAGGGTTTATCGCCGGTATCACTGCGCCTACAGGACGTCGTATGGGCCATGCAGGCGCTATTGTGAGTGGTGGTCAGGGGACCGCAGAGGCAAAAATTGCAGCCATGAAGGAATGTGGGATTCACGTATGCGATGATCTGGGTTCTCTGGGCAGACTCTGTAAAGAAGTTTTTTCGTGATTGAACACGGCAAGGCTGATGATATAACTCGAAAATTTATATTAAAAATAAGAAGATAACCGCATCACCAAGGTAATTATACCCCCTTGTGGGGTGTTTGTTTCAAGGAGAGAACATGAAGATGAGCGACCGATTGGATCACTTGCAGGAGCTTAGGGAAAAAGCGAAGCTCGGAGGTGGTCAGCAGAGAATAGACAGGCAGCATGCAAAGGGAAGTTTGACAGCAAGAGAACGGATTGATCTTCTGCTGGATAAAGGATCCTTTGAAGAATTCGACATGCTCAAAACTCACAGATGTGTTGATTTTGGCATGGAAAAACAGGTGTTTCCAGGGGATGGTGTTGTAACGGGATACGGTACAGTGGATGGGAAAACAGTGTATGTATTTGCCCAGGATTTTACGGTCCTTGGTGGATCTCTTTCCGAAACAGTGTCAGAAAAAATATGTAAACTCATGGATATGGCCATGAAAAATGGTTCGCCGGTGGTTGGTTTGAACGATTCAGGCGGAGCACGCATTCAAGAGGGAATTGAGAGTCTCGCCGGATTTTCCGAGCTTTTTCAGCGTAATGTAATGGCATCTGGAGTTGTTCCCCAAATATCAGCAATATTTGGTCCCTGCGCAGGTGGGGCTGTTTACTCTCCCGCTTTAACGGATTTTGTTGTGATGGTGCAGAATAAATCCTACATGTTCCTGACCGGCCCAAAGGTGGTAAAGGCAACCACTCATGAGGAAGTAACCGTGGAGGAGCTTGGAGGGGCAGCAATGCATTCGAGCAGGAGCGGTGTTTCTGATTATGCTGCCGTAACGGAGGAAGATGCTGTTGTCTATATACGCAGGCTGCTCTCATTTCTTCCCCAGAACAATTTAGAAAATCCTCCTGTTATCGAATGTGTTGATCCCGGTGATAGATTGATCGACGATTTGAACCATATAGTTCCTGAAAGTCCCAATGCAGCTTATGATATGAAGGAAGTTATACTTCAAATTATTGATAACAGGGATTTCTTTGAGATAAAGGAAAACTATGCACCTAACCTGATAGTCGGATTTGCCCGTTTTAACGGTATGACGGTAGGGATAGTGGCTAATCAACCTGCATATCTTGCCGGGGTTCTTGATATAGATTCATCGGTGAAAGGTGCACGGTTCGTACGCTTTTGTGATTGTTTTAACATTCCGGTTGTTACCCTCGTCGATGTTCCTGGATTTCTCCCGGGAACTGTTCAGGAATTTGGCGGTGTGATAAGAAACGGTGCTAAACTCATGTATGCTTATGCAGAGGCAACTGTTCCCAAAGTGACTGTAATAACACGTAAAGCATACGGTGGAGCATATTGCGTCATGTCTCCCAAACATCTGCGTGGCGATATCAACTATTCATGGCCGACCGGAGAGATTGCAGTTATGGGGGCCAAAGGTGCTGTTGGTATTCTTTATGGTCGAGAGGCGACCCAAAAAGAGGATCCGGCAGCTTTTCTTGCTGAAAAAGAGAAGGAATATCAGGATAAGGTCGCCAACCCCTATATTGCAGCCCAGCGCGGTTATATTGACGATATCATAAAACCATCTCGTACGCGCATCAGAATAATCAGTGCCTTGAAATTGTTACAGAACAAGCGTGATACAAACCCTATGAAGAAACATGGCAATATTCCTTTGTAACCAC
>QNDV01000496.1 GCA_003646045.1 bacterium | reverse complement strand
GCCGTCAGGTTGCGCAGATTGCCGAAACCGTCGCCCAGTTGGGTCTCCACCACCTGCATGTTCAGGATGAAGTAGATGCCCTTGATGGCCAGGGCGAGACCCAGGAAGACCCGCAACAGGTCCATGGGCGCAGCCCCGCCGATGAGTTTGGGGAAGGCCGGTATGAGCCCGCCCTGGCGCTTGACGGCCACCTTCTCACGCCGGTCCGCGTGGGCCCGGGCGTGCTCGGCCTTGGCCTCGGCCTCGGCCGCAGGCGAGAACGTGACCAGGAACGTGAAGAACGAGGTCAGCAGCACCACGCAGCCCAGGATCAGCAGGGCCTGGGGCCAGGTCAGGGCCTCGGAGCGGAACAGGAAACCCGCCGCCACCGCGCCCATATTGCCGCCGGCGCCCACGATGCCCGCCACCGAGCCCAAGGCCTTCTTGTTGATGAAGGGCACCACCGAGAAGGTGGCTCCCTCTGACATCTGCACGAAAAGGCTGAAGATGATCATGGTGCCGATGGCCACCGGCAGCACCGCGATGCGTGAGAAGATGATCAGCGCGATGCCTTCGATGAAGATGGCGATGAACAGCCACTTCACCCGGCCTTTCAGACCGCCCTTGAGTCCGAAGCGGTCACCGATGATGCCACCGGTGGTGCGGGCGAAGATGTTCATCAGGCCGAAGAGACCCGCCACCAGGCCGGCCGTCTTCAGACCCAGTCCGAAGTAGTCCATGTAGTATAGGGCCGCGATGTTGTTGAGGGTCAGCTCGACGCCGAAGCAGGCGCCGTAGATCATGAACAGGGCCCAGACCCGACGGTCGCGCACGGCCAGCCAGAAGGTCCCGTTGGCCTCCTTGGACTTGCGCAGTTCCCCCCGCGCGCGCAGTTCCTTGAAGTTGCCGTCGGGCAGATCGGTGGTGAAGAAGTAGTAGGCGATACCCGTCACGAAGCACACCGCGCCGGCCACCACCATGGACAGGCGCCAGCTCCAGAAGTCGGTAAAGCCCAGGCCGATGAAGGCGGCGAAGACCAGGGGCATGACCATCTGGGTGACGCCGCCACCCAGGTTGCCCCAGCCGGCGGACGTGGCGTTGGCCGTGCCCACCACGTTGGGCGCGAACATCACCGAGGTGTGGTACTGGGTGATGACGAACGAGGCGCCGATAACCCCGATCCCCAGCCGGAACAGCATGAAGCTGGTGTAGTCGTCGGCGAAGCCGATGGCCATCACCGGAATCGAGCCCACCAGCAGCAACACCGTGTAGGTGATGCGCGGGCCGATCTTGTCACACAACCAGCCGATGAGCAGCCGGGCCACGATAGTGATACTGACCGAAGCGATGATCGTGTTGCCGATCTGCTGCTTGGTCAGTCCCAGCTCCTCGCGAACCACCGCCATCAGCGGCGCGATGCCGAACCAGGCGAAGAAGCACAGGAAGAACGCGAACCACGACATGTGGAAGGCCCGCATCTGCGGCGTCTTCAGGCTGAACAGGTTGATCTGGGTCGCCTTGTTCCGGACATCCATCGTTGGGACTCTCCCGTTGGTCACCTTGCCCGGATCCGCCGTCGCGCCCGGGCATATCAGCGGACGTTGGTCAGTTGTTCCGGGGCGGATGCTGGTTCCACACACTCTCCGGACGACGCACAGTGCGGCGGTCCCAGTTCCACATCACCCGCTGGTAGGGCCGCCACATGTAGTGGAACGGCGCCACCAGGAAGTGGACCAGGCGGGTGAACGGGAAAATCATGAGAATCAGGAAGGCCCCGATGATGTGTAGCTTCACGATCAGCGGCAGTTGTTCCACCGCGGCGGTCTGGGGCTGGAAACGGAAGATGGACCACAGGTACGGCGACAGGTCCGACGCGAACCAGGACGAGCCCCAGCGATAGCCCAGAGCGGTCCAGCCCCCCAGCACGATCTGGATCAGCAGCAGCCACTCGATGACCAGGTCCATGCGGTTGGTCACCACCTTCAGGCGTTCGTTGGTCAGGCGGCGATGCAGCAGGACGATCAGGCCCAGCAGGGCGCTCACTGCAAACGCGAAGGCCGAGATTTCCAGTATCAGCAACCGCACCGGATGGCCGTTCCAGGCCAGGATCCCGCGGGGCACCAGGAACGCCGTCAGGTGGCCCAGGAAGAGCACGGAGATGCCCCAATGGAAAGGCACGATGCCCCAGAACAGCCGATTACCTTCGAGGAACTGGGAGGACAGGGACGAATACTGGAATTTGAGCGACTTGTACTTGAAGATCGTGCCCACCAGGAAGACTGCCAGGGCCGCGTAAGGCAGGGCTACGAAGAGGAAGTTGTTCAACATGACAGCGGCGTCCTTTTAAGGTTGGCGGTTTCTGTTGACCGGTCCCGTGCGCGGGGGCGTCATACCGGGCGGCGTCATGTCCGGCGGCGTCATGTCCGGCGGCGTGTACTTCGCCCCGGAGTCGCAGCCGCCCGGCGGCTGGAACTGGCCCTGGGGCTTGCTCTCCTCGTATTCGATCTCCAGCTCGCGCGTGATGGAATCCAGGAAGTCGGCCGAGACATCCTTGAAGGTCTCCCGCTCGGCGAAGGTGAAATCGGCCTGCAATACGGCGTACACCGCGTGCAGGGCGTGACCGTACAGGCCTGACCGCATGTCGGATTTCTCGATGAGCGTCCGATGGTGCTTGCGATACAGCTTCTCCTTGGCCGCCACCCGCTCCGGGTTGAACTCGGCGATCATGCGGCGCAGTCCCGGAGCGATGATCAGGCCCACCAGGTCGTCAAGCATGGCCCGGTCCTCGGCCACCGCCATCAGGCGCAACAGGTTGGAAAGGTGGTCGCCCAGCTCGTCGCCGCACTCCAAGCCGGCCTCGCGATGTTCCCGGCTCAGATTCACGAGCAGTTCGCCGCGCTTGTACTCGTCCCCGAACAGGACATAGCCCACATCCAGGGTGGTGATGGCCTGGATGTCGAAGCTGCGGGTGAAGAGT
>QNDV01000495.1 GCA_003646045.1 bacterium | reverse complement strand
TTTCTAGGTCGACCATTATCCTATTCATTGTTTTTCTCCGTGGTTTTTAATATTTCGCGTCCTGCATCACAACCTAGCGGGCTAGCATTGGCCACTCATAGCAAAGCTTCTAGTTGTTGGTTAACTATGCTTCGTAAATCACCCAGAGTACCGCTATTGTCTATAATGATGTCTCCAAGATGGCCGAGTTGTTGTTGCTCGCTGGCATGCGGGTTTACAATTTGGATGTTGGGTCGATCAATGTGCCATATGTATCCCCCGCGCTGGCGGATGGCGTCGGCTTCGTTGGCAAACCGCACGTCGGTAATGGTTACGTGCGAGTTGAGGTTTAGCCAATAATCAGCCTTGGTCATTGCCAGATTTAGCCAGATGTCTGGGTTAATCAGGTCGCGCCCCCATTCGGTGCCCAGTGTTTGTATGAGCTGGCGGTAGGATTTGCCGATGCGGGGTATTTGTTGCTCTTTGTCTACGGGTTCCCATCTGGCATTTGGTGTAATTGGGTCGAGCAGGGCTGACAGCATTTTTTTTATTGGTTCGGCAAATGCTATGTTCATGGCCATTGTTTGGTCTTTGATGATATTGGCAACGCTGTCTTTGCCGCTGCGGGCTGGGCCGGCTAATCCTATGAGTATAGGAGGCATAAATATGTCCCTCTAATTATGGTGTTTAGTTTTCTCAGCTGCTCCTCGAGCTTTTTCTTTATGCCGGGCATGTCCTCTCATAGAGAACAGTTCTCGTATAAGGTACACGCTAGCAGTAGCGGTTATGATTATTCGGTACCCGTCGGTAAGTACACGGGCTACTCCAGAAACTATTCTAACGACACGCATTTTGCCCCTACTTGATTATAAATCCAGGCGGCTAGCTCCTTCCTCGACAAAGATTTATCCAGAACAGCCCCGAAGGTCATAGGGAGTAGCCACTCACGATCCCGGTAGATAATCCCCCCGGTACGATGCCCGGCTATAACGGCGACGTTTCGTCCTTCGTCTAGCCTGCTGCCTAGCCATCGCTTTTGTTGGGAGGATAAATCCGGAGTAAATATCGTAGTTTTTCGGATTATCTCTGTAAATTTGTATTCGACCCACAAGTCTCCAGCAATGCCGGAATACCAGACATCTGCTTGTCCAGATCGGTACGGGTTATTGTTTTTTTCTGCGTGTACATTAGTAGCTTTCGAATGTATCGAGCGTATAAAGGTTGTTTCTGGTTTTGAAGCCATGCTAATTAGTAGGTGGGGACAGAATTGCTCTGCCCCCACCAACCTTGTTCACCGGGCGATATCTGCGCGGGGCTTTTTAGGAGCGACACGATCAAGGTCTTTCTGCATAGTAGTCAGCTCTTTGTTAAGGGATTTAACTACTTTAGCAGAAGCCAGTGCTTCAGCTTTTGCAAACTTGGTACGCGCACGCTGATCTTTGTTTTCTTCGGTAATTGCCTCTTTAACTGCTCTGATCTTCCCACGTAAAGCGGTTGCTTTCTCTTTCAATTCAGCGGGGGTCAAAATAACACTTGGTTTACGGGCCATCATTTTCTCCTAGTTGCGCGCTTTTTAGGCGCAGGGGCTACATCGGGTTTAGACGTATCTGGTTCCGTCAAAAGGCGCTGCATAGCTTCTTCTCGGCGTTGGAAGAACGTCTCAACTTCTTGTGTGTCGAGCATGCGTTCTAATGTGAAGGTGGGGGAAGCATAGTCCACTGCCTGACTTAGTCCTATTCGGGTAAGAGCGGCAATTGGAACAGTTCCATGCTTTGAAGATAATTTCTTGACGTAAGCATCAAAGGTTTTCAGTGAGGAGGGGGATACAGCAAGGACCCAGATATCCGCATCTTCTCCTGCGTTTACATCTGCAACAGCGAGTAAGCGAGTATTTTTACAAGCTTTGCCCTTCCCGTTATCCGCAGATCCGAATTGGTTGTTCGGGCATGCTGAGCACGTAGCTGCTTCCTGATTGTCAGAATTAGTAGATGGGGTTAAGGTGCTCGGTTCTTTCCCAATAGCAAAGCAGCTAGGTTGCTGTGGGGAATCAGGGTCGTACGCATCTGGGTAGAAGAGATTAGTCGACACAAAATCGATAATAACTACTTCAATTTCAGGGCCCTCGATTCCGTCGGGGGTGATGATGCGTGAGTTACCTTTTAGTTGGATGCGATCTCCAGAGGGGGCAGCTATACGTGCAGAAATTGCTTCTGCCTCGGCTGCTAAATGAGCGCTTATGTCAATTGGTAGGTTTGACGTTTGTCGTTTTGCCATGTGTAACTCCAGCTAATTTACACTAAGTTGCTTTTGTAAAAGACAACTTTCGTGCGGTGAATGGGGAAACCCCCGGGATCTTGCCTTTTGATTCAAACAGCTCTCGGCAACCAAGTACAGACGGGCGTCTGTCTAGTAAATGATAGAACTTGCGGCGATGTATGAAAGCGTAAAACAGTTCCCAGTCTTCTACTTGGGGTTTTACTGAAGTAATGATAGACACAGTGGCTGAAGCACCAGTCGATTTTTTCAATCCCTGCTTATCCAGTTCTTCGATTATCATGCCTTCGGCTGCCATTATTTCCGCTTTGAGATCTGTGAGTTTTTTAGTTAGGATTTTCTGTTTATCTTTAAGTTTACCTAGGTCTTCAATTATAACTCCCAGCTTCATATTTTTAAACTCCTATCTGTGATTAAGTACACTCTGGGCAGGGCGAATCGGGCCATACGGATGCCCCTTTTCGTATGGTTATTAAACGACGGTTGTTACAAGTACTGCATATTTTAGGCAGTAGTATTTTTCTAGCTTGTTGTAAGTTTTGAAATACACTTATATCTCCACCTTTATCTGGGTGCATGCTTTGGGCTAGTTTTTTGTACGCCGCTGAAACTTCGTCATTAGAAGCACCTTTAATCAGCCCCATAAAAGTTAGAGCTTCTGCGTTATTCATTTGCTGTAGTTTCTTGCCCACCCACCTTCCGAAGAAAGAGGTA
>QNDV01000494.1 GCA_003646045.1 bacterium | reverse complement strand
TATCGGTAGCGTCGGGTGACAGCCCGCGTGAGGTGGATCGCGATTCGATGCTGGTCGAGATCAGCCGCTACTCCAGCATGGTGGACGATCTGCGGGATTCCCTCGATGCAGGTGCGGACCTGGATTTGTCGGACGACCAGCGGGAACGATTCGAGCGTTCCATAGATGACATCAGCATCGTCATCGAGCAGATCAGTTCCGAGTTGGGGGACATGGAACTGCAGATCGAGGACAACACCATCAGCCTGCTGGACGAGGCGGGTGACGGCATCGTCATCCGGATCCCCGAGAACCTGGACGAAAAGCTGAGCCAGGGACTCGAGGCTGTCACGCGGATGGTGTTGCAGGAGTTCCCCGATACACTGCAATTGGGGAGCAGCCAGCACCAGTGGGTCTGGCCTGGAACAAAGCAGGCCGCACCCCGCCGGACCCGGATTATCGAAGGAAATATCGTCAAGGTGGGTGACGATCTGCTGGTGTCCTGTGACGAGGATATTCGTGGCAATGTCATACTTATTTCCGGCAGCGGCGAGATAGAAGGCCGGGTTGACGGCAATGTAGTGGTGATCTTCGGCGATCTGCGCCTCGATTCCCTGGCCGAGGTGACCGGCCAGGTGGTTACCCTGGGTGGCCGTCTCGACCAGGAGAAAGGTACCAGGGTCGGCGACGTAGTGGTATTGGACCCCCTGGGTGGACGACGTGGCCTGGGTCCCTCGGTGCTTCTGGACCAGGGTTGGCTGGGCTTCCTGGTTTGCCAGGGCATCTTCCTGGTCATGCTGGCGGTGGCCCTGATCGCGGCCCTGGCGGCGCCGGGTGATCGCTTCCGGAGAGTGGTGGATGTACTTGATCGCCAGCCGGGGGCGGCTGCCGGCATGGGACTCCTGGTGGCCGTGGGTGCCCATGTGGTCGTGACTGTCCTGGCGGCGATTCTCGTACTGACGGTTATCGGCATGCCGCTGGCCCTGCTGCTGGCTTTGGCGATGCTGGTAGCCGGAGTCATTGCCACAGCCGTAGTGGCCGCCTGGGTCGGGGAAAGGATATGCAGCCATGGTGCCGGGTGTCCATCACGCTGGATAGCGGTGCTGGTGGGGATGTTGATCCTGCACGTCCTGTCGTTCAGTGGGTCATTGCTGGGGATGGTCGATGCGCTCTCCGGATTGGCCATCGGCCTGTCGGTCCTGGGTGCTGCCGTCAAGTTGCTGGCCTACGCCACCGGACTCGGTGCGTTGATCCTGTCCCGTTTCGGGGGCCAGTCGCCTCCGTCCTGAGTGAACGCAGCTCAAAATAATCCACACATTAGAGAATAAATGCGCACGCTCGCCGCGAGTGCCCCCTTCTGCATTGGGGTCAAGTGGGTAAAAATTCACAAAAAGTAGAAAAATAACCCTCCGATGCCGCTGTCCAGGGCCGCAATGAAACTGTGCTTCGAGTCTGTTTGCCTCCCCGTGTGACACCAATTGGCTCCCCCTTCCCGCAGTGAACACTTGATTTAATATAGTTGATGAATCATAATAATAAGCGGTTTATTGGAATGAAATGTGCCCCTTGATTGCTAAACGCACGATGGATGTCACATCAAGGGACAAAAGGCTCAGTCACGTAGCATGAGGGAAGGTCAGGGCTTGTGATTACTCATCAGGTACAACTGGGGATAGCGGCGCGGGTTTGGCTCGCGGTGTTCGTGCTGTCCTGTTGTGGCCTGGGCGTGTCAGCAAGTGAGGACCTGGTCTTGGCCAACGGCCTACAGGTGCGGATCCATGGTGCCCAGGAAATTCTCGCCAATGATGGCCTGCTGGCTACAGCCGTGGGGGGGCCCGTACTGCTGCAGGACGATGTGGCTGCCTGGTATCCCTTCGATGAGTCGGAGGTCCTTTCCGCTCTGATCGATATGCGTGGATTTCACACAACTGTTGCAGTGGATGTCTACATCCTGCCCGCGCCGCCGTTGGTTGGCGGTCGCTCCTGGTCCTCGCGCAACGCTATCTTCCTGGTGCCGGGATTCGGTCCTGTCGCTCCACAGACAGTGGCTTATATCACGACCCACGAGATGGGCCATGTCCTGACCTGGGCCTGCATGGATGACTATCCCCATCGCTGGAGTGCATATCTGCTGAAACGGGGGCTCGAGTCTGCCAGGGGCGATACCGATCTGCCCCACGCCTGGTTGCCGCGCGAGATACTGGCCGAGGATTTCCGGTTCCTCTTCGGCGGCGCCCTGGCCACGGCTACGCGCTCCATCGAGAACCACGATCTGGCCACGCCTGACCAGGTCAGCGGTTTGCGGGATCTGCTGGGCGGCTTCCTGGAAAGTCGTCCCGAGGTGGTATCGATCGTGCGTTCATGTGCATATCCTAATCCGTGCAATCCCCGCACAACCATTCGTATGTCCCTGCCCGATGACATGGGTGCGGGCGGAATGACCGAATTGAGGATCTTTGATCTGCGCGGCAGGCTGGTGCGCAAACTGACCAGCGACCGTTCTGGTCCGGGCGCGGTGGAGATCGTGTGGGACGGCCAGGACCGCCAGGGCGGCACCGTATCCTCGGGAAGATACCTGTATGTAATGAAAGCCGGGGGCCTGACGGCCAGGGGGGCGGTGACGTTGGTTCGCTGACGGCGGCCGGCGGCATGTTTCTTGATACAACGCGTGATGAACATAACGGGAGCCAGGTGGATCCCGGTGGGGAGATGAGCAAGCGATGAACAGGATGCGTTGGCTGGTAACGATCCCACTCGTGTTGGGGCTGGCGGCCGGTTGCAGCAGTGACGACGAGCAGGTGCCCGGGGGTGGGGACCCGCCTCTGGTCGATACGGAAGTAACCCGGTTGACCGAGAATTCCGCCCGTGAGACGAACCCGGTCTATTCTCCGGACGGCGAGTGGATCCTGTTCGAGTCCAACGACTCGGGCAACGGGGATATCTGGCGGATGCGGAACACCGGCGGTGCTCCTGAACAACTGACCACCGACCCG
>QNDV01000493.1 GCA_003646045.1 bacterium | reverse complement strand
TCATGGACCTGGCGCCATTGGAGGACCGGACCCTGGCCAACGTGCCGGTGGTCCCCCTGGTGGATGCGGGCCAACTGGACGTCTCCATATCGCCCCCGGTAGTGGACGTGATGGTTCGCGGTGTCGCGGATTCGGTCCGTATCCTGAGCAGTGTGCGCGTATCGGTCACCGTGGCGGTGGGGGACCGCGCCGAAGGTATCTACCTGTTGCCGGGAGTGGTCGAACACCCTCCCTGGATGACGGTGCTGGGTTTGAGTCCCGCCCGTTTCCGGGCCATAGTAGGAGACCCACCCCTGGACACCACGCCGCGCCGCGTTGAGGACGAAACGACTCCGCCCGAGGGGGGAGGACGGTCGTGAGTGGCGCATGGGTTACGGACAGCCGCCGGCTGACCCTGGCTTCGGCGGCAGCGGTGGTGGTATTGGCGGCCCTGGCCCTGCTGCTGCCTCATGGTAATGAACAACCCCATGCCATGCCGTTGTTGGTCTTCGACCCCACCGGCGAATTGTGGCATCTGGACCAGGTCCATCGGCCACTGGCCGAGTTCATAACTTCAGCCAGCGGACGCCCGGTGGTGGTCAGGGTCTTTACCGAGGCTTCCCCGCTGCTGGCGGCCGCGGCGCAGGGCGAGGCGTTGGCCCTGGTGCCGGACGGCCTGGCACTGTGCCTGCAACCGGGCGACTATGCCCCCGTGGCGGCGGTGCGCAGGGCGGCTCCGCGCAATCTGCGTCCGCGAGGTGTCCTGGTCCACCGGCGCGATGAAAAACTTCCGACGGCACCGTGGAAGACCCATGCCGGACGCACCGTAGTCGGGGATTCCCTGTGTCTGTCGGCGGTGGGGGCGTGGGCCCTGGACGCCAAGGCCGAGATGCCTGAGCAGAAGCTGGCCTGTGGCCCGGATCCTTTTGACCACAGCCCGGCATTGCATGCGCTTCGGCTCGGAGGCTACGACTACGCGTTGGTACGCCAGTGGGACGCCGAGAGGTTCCTGACCGCGGGTCTGCTGGATCCGGAAATCTGGGACACGACGGCCGTCACGCCGCCGGTACCGGATCTCGTGCTTCTGGCTTCCCGTTCCCTGACCGCGGCCTTCAGGTTGAGCCTGGTTGAGAAACTGCGCCGTCTTGGTCGTGAGGCCGACGCCGCTCCCGCCGGAACAACAGCTCTTCTGGCCGGTTTGGATCGCCTCGGGCTGGCCGGCTTCAATCCCCTGGTGGAGCCGGATATGGATCAACTGCGGCGGCGGCGGCGCTCCGATTGGCCCCGGGGCGGCGGATGACCCATATTGTCCTCTTGCCGCGGTGCGGGCTCGTCCAACGGGAAGGTGCAGCATGAATCTCAGATACCGCAGACTGAAAGGAACCCGTGACCTCCTGCTGGAGGAAGTGGAGCGCTGGCGCTGGTGCGAGGAGCGCTGGTCGGATGTCCTGGCGCGGTACGGCTATGGTGAGATACGCACACCCATTATCGAGCCCACGGAGTTGTTCCTGCGGTCGGTGGGCGCAGGCACCGATATCGTCGACAAGGAGATGTATACCTTCGAGACCAAGGGTGGCGAGAGCCTCACTCTCCGGCCGGAAATGACCGCTTCGGTGGTGCGGGCCTATCTGGAGAACGGCCTCATGCGTCAGCCGGGCACGGTGAAGTTCTTCTACATGGCGCCCATGTTCCGGCATGACCGCCCGCAGGCCGGGCGCTATCGCCAGTTCCATCAGGTGGGAGTCGAGGCCATCGGCTCGGCGAGTCCCGTACTGGACGCCGAGGTGATCCAGACTGCCATGGCCCTCTTCGATGCGGTGGACGCCCAGGGTGTGGAAGTACGGGTCAACAGTATAGGCTGTACGGAATGTCGCCCCGCCTACCTGGCCGACTTGTCGGTCTTTCTGCGGGAGCACGAGGAAATGATACCGGCGTCCATGCGTGGCCGGATCGATGTGAATCCCCTGCGTATGTATGACGCCAAGGACGATGGAGTGCAGAAGCTGCTGGCCGGATTCAAACCCATTACCAGCGCAATCTGCCCCGCCTGCCGCGACCACCACGAGGTGGTAAAGGGATCGCTGGCCGATCTGGAAGTCCCCTTCGTCGAGGATCCGACAATGGTCAGGGGGCTGGACTACTATGGGCGCACGACCTTCGAATTCACGGCCGAAGCCGGACGCAAGCAGAGCAGTCTGGCAGGTGGCGGTCGCTACGACTACCTCGTGGAACAGTGTGGCGGGCCGCCAACACCAGCGGTGGGTTTCTCCATCGGTATCGAGCGGACATTGCTGCATCTGGACGACGACCCCATCGATCCCCAACGCAGTCGGCAATCCCCGGTGGACGTGTATATGGCGTGCGTCGGCGAAGGCAGTCAGCGCTATGGTCTGGCGGCGGCGGAGCTGCTGCGGGGATATTGCCGGGTCGAGCTGGACACCAGCGGTCGCGGCATGAAGGCCCAGGCCAAGTCGGCCAATCTCAGGCGTGCCCGTTTCCTGCTGGTGGTGGGTCAGGACGAGGTGGCCCGGCAGAACCTGCAACTCAAGAACCTGGACACCGGAGAACAGCGGCCGGTAGCCCGGACCGAAGTCCTGGCCGCCGTGCGGGAGGTACTGGAAAGTTGAGTCCATCCGAGAACGAAACCCTGCGGACCCATCGGTGCGGTCGCGTGACCGAGGACATGGTGGGTCAGGAAGTCCGACTGGCCGGTTGGGCGGCCAAGATCCGGGACATGGGCGGCGTGGTCTTTATCGACCTGCGCGATCGCTACGGCATAGTCCAGGTGGTCTGTGATGACGGCGAACCCCTGGAGACTGGCAAGGGCGTGAAGTTGGAGTCCGTGATCGGACTGACAGGCAGGGTTCGTCCGCGGCCAGAGGGCATGGTCAATCGCGACCGGGCCACCGGTGCCGTGGAGGTTGTTGTTTCACGGCTGGAGATCCTCAATGCCGCGGCGCCACTGCCGTTCCAGGTCGACCAGGCGGACAAGGC
>QNDV01000492.1 GCA_003646045.1 bacterium | reverse complement strand
CAGTTGCGCACAGTGCCACGATAAAGGGCGCAAGAAACCCGCATATGCCGCCTGTCAGGATTGCCATCGCGACGCCCACGACGCGGTTCGCCTGGAGCGGCCACGACTGATGAAATGCGATAGTTGCCATGAGGTTACAGGATTTCAGCCCGCGCGCTACACGATGACCCGCCACGCCGATTCGCCCTTCCCTTTACGCGGCGCGCATCAGGCGACGGCGTGCTTCAGTTGCCACAAGTCCCAGACCGCGCGCATCGCGGCCAAGGGCGTGGACACCAAAACCATCTACGCCAAGGCGGTTGATTTGGCGCCGGCGCATACGGCTTGCACCGACTGTCACCGTGACCCGCA
Organism: bacterium; assembly: GCA_003646045.1. The sequence continues at coordinate 2,631 of QNDV01000492.1, read as the reverse complement.
TCTGGGCCAGACGAAAAACACGAAAACCGCGGCTGGTCAAACCGGGTGCACGGCGTGCCATACGGAAAATTCGTGGCGCCAACCGGAGTTCGATCATGGCACCACCAAATACCCTCTGGAAAACCGACATGCCACCGTGGCCTGCACCGCCTGTCACAAACCCACGCGCAATGCGGGGCAGGTGGAGTTGGCCTTCCAGGGTGCGGCCAGCAATTGTGCCGGTTGCCACGATGACATTCATCGGGGTGAATTCGCCAATCGTAAGACAGCGGACGGCCAGGCCATCGATTGCGCAGCCTGTCATGTGACGCTCGATTGGTTTGCCGAAAAGTTCAATCACGAAACCGACAGCCGTTTCCCGCTCAGTGGCGGGCACGAAAAAGTGGCGTGTCAGACCTGTCATATTCCGCGCCCCGAGGACAACCAGCGCTTGGTGCATTTCAAACCGTTACCGATCGATTGTCGCAGTTGCCATGGCAACGCCCCGACCGAATCGCAGGAAAGCAAGGAAGGGAAATCCTGATGCGCAGCCGCCATATACTTTTGCTGTGGATGATGATCAGTGCCGTGGGCGCCTTTGCCCAGGACGCCGAGCAGGCGACCAATGATCCCATCGTGCCCAAGGCTGGTAACCCTCACGGCCCCATGAGTCTGGACTGTAATATCTGTCATGCGGAAAGCTCTTGGGAAGTCTCTCACACCAGCTCGTTTGACCACGCTATAACCGGTTTTGAACTGGAAGGCCTGCATAAGTTTGCGCTTTGTCGCGACTGCCACCGCGAACCCGTTTTTGCCCACATCGGCACCCAGTGCGCCGATTGTCACAACGATACCCATCGCGGTCGTTTGGGGCCGGCTTGTGACGATTGCCACACGCCCAAGGCCTGGGTCGATCAACCGCGCATGCGCCAGGATCACAACGCCACGGCGTTACCATTGGTTGGGGCCCATGAGCGCGTCGACTGTGACGCCTGTCATGCCGGTGCGGTGACCAGTGATTATGTCGGCACGCCGACTGAGTGCTTTGCCTGCCACGCCGATGACTATAATGCCGCGCTGGCGCCGGATCATCTGGCCGCCGGTTTCAGCATCGATTGCGAGCGCTGTCATGGCGTCTTTTCATCGAGCTGGGGCTCGGGCGACTTCATCCATGAGCAAAGTTTTCCTCTCAATGGTGCCCACCGCCAGATCGACTGCGCCGCTTGTCACAGCTCCGGTTATACCGGGACGCCCACCGACTGCGCGGCGTGTCATCAGGCGGATTACAACGGGACGACCGACCCCAATCATCAGGCCTCCGGCTTCCCGGTCAGTTGCCAGGAGTGCCACACCACGAGCGCTTGGGAGCCTTCGACCTGGGATCATGACGCGCTTTTCCCCATCAACAGCGGCGATCACCGCACGGTGTGGGATTCCTGCACCACTTGTCACACGGTGCCCTCGAATTATTCGATTTATGAGTGCATCAATTGTCACGAGCACAACCAGACTGATATGGACAAAGACCATCGTGAAGAGCGGGACTACCAATACCTGAGCACCGCCTGTTTCGAATGTCATCCGCGGGGGACCCACTAATGTGGCGACGTTTGGCAACCCTGGGCTGGGCCCAGACGGGCTTGATTGTGCTCGCGCTGCTTTATGCGGGTACGGCGCACTCAGCCGAGGTGACGTGCGCCGTAAAATATCTCTCGGCTGAGCATGTCTATCTCGATGCGGGAAATAGTATTGGCCTGACCGTTGGTTTGACCGGGCATGTGGTGCGTGATGGGCAGGCCATTGGCGAGGTGGAGGTGGTCTTTGTCGCCGAGCGTTCGGCTTCGTGCACGGTGACCAGTGAGGTGCAGGAGATTGTCGCTGGTGACAGCGTGGTTTTCGATGTCCTGGACGCGCCGCCGACAGCCGTTGCGGCACCGCCAACAACCCGGCAACGTCAGCGTCCGGTCGCCGGTACTACCAGCCCGGCGAGCACGCGGGCTAAACCCCGTTTGCGGGGATCCATCGCCATGCAGTGGGACCACGGTGAAGAAACCAATGATCGGGATCTGCAGACCGATATGTTCCGCCTGCCTTTCCGCCTGCAGGTGCGGGAATTATGGAATGGATTCAATTTTCTGGCGCGGGGCAGTATCCGCAATATCCAGCGCAAGGCATTTGGAGTCAGCACGCCGCAGAGCGAATGGCGCAACCGTATCCAGGAATTGGCACTGGTACGTGATCAACGTGATCTGGATTGGCATATTGCCATCGGCCGGATCGGTGGCCGGGTGACCAATGCGGCGGGACCGTTTGATGGCTTGAGTATCAATCGCCGGTTGGGCAAGGGCTCACGGGTCGGCCTCTTTGGCGGCTTTTCGCCAGAGTGGGGCGATCTGGGTTTTGGCACTGATGATCACGTGCTGGGCGCCAACTACCATTACAACCATCTGACAGCCAGTGGCCGCCGACTCGATTTGATTCTGGCCGGGATCGGCCGCTATCGCAGCGGTGAAATCAGCCGCGAGTACATGACGATGACCACGACCTGGCGCGGCACCCGGGGCCTCAGTCTGTTGCAGGCCGCCGAAGTCGACTTCAATCGCGGTTGGCGCCAGGAGAACAATGCCCGATCCGTGGCTCTGTCCAGTATTG
>QNDV01000491.1 GCA_003646045.1 bacterium | reverse complement strand
GGGGTCCCTTACGGGGTTCCGGTGATCGGCGTGGTAGGCCGGCTGTGTCCCAGCAAGGGACTGGATGTCCTGCTGCGGGCGGTGGCGATCCTGCTGCCCGACCACCCGGATCTGCGGTTGCTCCTGGTGGGTGACGCGCCGCCGGGGAGCAGCTACGGCGATGAGCTGGTCCGGTTGGCGGGGGCCGAGGGACTGGCAGGGGCAGTGACTTTCTGTGGTTACGTTCCCGGGGCGGACCGGGGCATGGCGGATCTGGACATACTGGTGGTGAGTTCGGCGGCCGAGCCCTTTGGACTGGTTTCCCTGGAGGCCATGGCCCACGGCGTGCCGGTGGTCGCCACCACCGGCGGCGGTAGTCCCGAACTGGTACGCCACGGACGCGAGGGGTTTCTCGTGACGCCGGGGGATCCGGCCGCCCTGGCCGCGAGCCTGGACCGGTTGTTGCAGGATCCGGAATTGCGCACGGCCATGGGACGCCGGGGGCGGTACCGGGTGCGGAGTCGTTTTACCCTGCCGGATATGCTTGATGCGACGGAGGATCTCTACCGTGGATTGTTGGCCGGACCGGTGGCGGCAAGGTCGGGTGCCGAGGGTGCCGGGCCGGTGGCCTCGGGATCGGTAACGGCGTTGCCGGGTGGTTGAAGGGGTTCCGTGGACCGGCGCTCGTAGATCAGGATCTCCTCGCCGTGGTACGGCATGGGCAACACATGGCGAAGTCCATACTGCCGCGCGAATTCGGGGTGCCGGGCGAGCCGCTGGTCGGGAATCCGCCTGTAGGAATCATCGCTGCCCAGATCGCGGATGAGCACGACGTAGCCCGGTGCTCGCTCCAGCACGTATTCCGCATCGGACTTGTGGTGCTGCTTGCCTGGGCGTCGCGCCACATGGGGATCGACCAGGCCAAACATGTCCAGCACCGGCAGACGGGACCAATAACCCAGAGCACCGATATCGCTGGCAGCCACCAGGGTGCCGGGCGGTGCTTGACCGGCGAGCCACTGGCCCACTGTCCGGTACACCTCCACCCGATACTCGTTAGCCTCGATAGCCGGCGCGATCTCGCGCCACACGCCCCGCTCGATATCGGCCACTCCCAGCCAGTTCAGCAAGGCGAGCCCGGCCAGGGTTCCGGCCAGGGCCCGTCGTCGGACTGCCGTGGGGGCGGAGTCGAGGAGGTCACCGGTGCCCGTGGCGGCCAGCACCGCCAGCAGGGGCAGGGCGGGTGCACAGAAGCGGCCGTGGACCATCCAGTCGCCGCCGGACAGGGCGGCAAAGGCCAGGCAGGCCGTGGCCGCCGCAAGTATCGCCGCGAACGGCCGTCGGTCAGTACGGTGCAGGATCGCCACCGCCGCCAGGACCAGCAGCAGGATCACGCCGCCATCGCGCAGGAATCCCGCCACATACTGGGCGCCGTCCACGAGGCCGCCCGCGGTGCCGGTCATCTTGGCGTAGTAGGTGTTGGGCATGATGGACCCGAACCAGAGCCCACGCAGGGTCCAGTAGATTCCCCAGCCGGCCAGGAACAGCAACCAGGTCATACGCCGGTTTCCGGTGTACGGCTTGCCGCCGCGATCGGCGAGGGTGGCCGCCATCAGGACAAGCGCTGCCAGGACCCCGCCTTCGGGGCGGCTCATGGCCAACACCACGGCGGTCAGCGCGGTCGCCAGTTGTCGCCCCCTGCCTGCTCCGGGTCGCACCAGATCCACCAGGAGCAGCAACAACAGGGCGGCGAAGGTGGTCTCCAGACCGTTGGTGGCGTGCCGGACCCAGGCGGGAGAAAGAGCCAGCACCAGCGGTGCCACCAGGGGAGTCCAGCGTCTACCGGGGGCCAGACGTGCCGCCAGACGCCAGGTCAGCAGCGAGACCAGCACGACGCCGGCCAGGCCCAGGACGCGGGCCAGATCGGCGGGGTCGGTTCCCGCCGCCAGGCCAGCCGCGGCCACCATCACCCACGTGAAGTTGGAATAGCCCTCGACCCGCTCGCCCTGGTTGTAGACCAGGCCGTGACCGTCATTGAAATTTCGCGCGTAACGGAAACTGATGAAGGCGTCGTCCTCGAGCCAGGACCAGTACATGAGGGCATGGGCTCCGGCCAGCAGGCACAAACCGATCAGGCAGATGATCGGCAGGGTGGTGGAGCGGGGCATGGGCGGTACTTCCTTGCGCCCGTCGGGCCAGGGCGGTTCGCAGGTGCAGCATTGTCGTGGCCACGATTATCCCCCAACCATACCCGCGGCGTCAACTCACCCGCCCATCAGCTGGCGCACCACCGGTCCCATGCCGTCGATGATCAACTGCACGGCGATGACCGTCACCATCAGGCCCATGAGCTTCTCGATAATGCGCAGACCAGTGCGGCCGAGGCGGGCCAGGACGACGTCGGCGCCCATGAGGATGCCTCCGCTGATCAGCAGGATGCCAGCCACGGCGGCCAGGACCAGGCCCGCACCCAGTTCGGTGGGCGCCTGTGGCACCAGTACCATCACCGTGGTGATGGAGCCCGGACCAGCCAGCAGGGGTACGGCCAGGGGGGTGACCGACGGATCGTCATCATCCTGTGCGGGATCGGCGGCGGCGGTATCCTCGGCGTGGGCGCGGTTGATGCCCGTGCGCCAGCGCCGCGGCCGGGACTGGAGCATGTCCAGGCCGATGCCGAAGAAAATCACGCCACCGGCGATGCGGAAGGCATCGACGGTGATGCCGAAGACCCGGAGCAGGCCATGGCCAAAGAACGTGAAGATCGCCAGCACCCCGAACGCCACCACCAGCGCCCGCAGGAGGGTGCGACGCTTCTGGCGGCGATCCATGTCCGAGGTCAGTCCGCTGAAGAACGGGATGCAGCCCAAGGGGTCGATTACGGCGAACAGCGAGGAAAACGCGAACAGAAGAAAAGCAGTGACTCCCAGGCCAACACCTCCCGCCGGGAGCATCGGGATACGGTATCCGGGGACGCAGTCGGCCCTGACGCGCGGATACCTGAAGC
>QNDV01000490.1 GCA_003646045.1 bacterium | reverse complement strand
CGTCCTCGGCCTGACCCAGGGCGACGGCACGGTGCATGTTCGTGAAGGCCTGACGGGCGACGAGACGGTCATCGTCAACGGCCTGATGTTCGCGCGACCGGGTCTGCCGGTCACGCCGCTGACGGCCGAGCAGTTCGAGGCGATGTTGGCCCGGCAGGCGCAGGGCCAGGGCTAGGTCCGGAACCAGGCAAGGGAGACCTTCAGCATGATCAGCCAGTTCTTCATCGACCGGCCCAAGTTCGCCCTGGTCATCTCCATAATCATCCTGCTGATCGGTGGCATTTCCATTCCCCTGCTGCCGGTGGAAAGCATGCCGGACGTGACGCCGCCGACGATCAGCGTGACCGCCAATTTCCCGGGCGCCGACGCGGTGACCCTGGAGCAGGCGGTGACCGCGCCCATCGAGCAGGAGATCAACGGCGTCGAGAACATGATCTACCTGAATTCCAAGAGCAGTTCGGCAGGCTCACTGGACATGACGGTGACCTTCGACATCGGTACCGACGTGGACATGGCCCAGGTACTGACCCAGAACCGGGTGGGCCTGGCCGAGCCCAAACTGCCGGAAGATGTGAAGAAGCAGGGTGTGAAGGTGGAGAAGCAGTCCACGGCCATGGTGGGCATCATCTGCCTGTACTCGCCCAACGGCACCTACGACGAGCTCTACATCTCCAACTACATCGCGACCCGGCTGAAGGATCCCATCGCCCGCATCAACGGCGTGGGCAAGGTGACCGTATTCGGCGCCAAGGATTTCAGCATGCGCATCTGGCTGAATCCGGAGCTGCTGAAGGCCCGCGGTATAACCCCCGACGCGGTGACTGCAGCGTTGCGAGCGCAGAACGTGCAGGTGGCCGGCGGCCAGATCGGTGCCCAGCCCAACCCGGGTAACCTCAACTTCCAGTACAACGTGCTGACCAAGGGGCGTCTGCTGACGGAGGAGGAATTCGGCAACATCGTGGTCAAGACCGGTGATGACGGCGAGATCCTCTATCTGCGGGACGTGGCGCGCATCGAACTGGGCGCCCAGGACTACTACTGGTATGCCGAACGCAACGGGTCGTCGGCCATCGCCATGGGGCTGTACCAGACACCGGGTTCCAACGCCCTGGCGGTACTCGAAAGCGTACTGGAACTGCTCGATGAGGCGGCTGCCGACTTCCCCGACGATCTCGAGTACGAGGTCACCTATAGCCCCACCGAGGACATCGAAGCCTCCATCGCCGAGGTGATCGAGACCCTGCTCATCGCCATCGCCCTGGTGATCTTCGTGGTCTGGATCTTCCTGCAGGACTGGCGCCTGACCCTGATTCCCGCCATCACCATTCCCGTGTCCCTGATCGGCACCTTCGCCGTGATGCTGGGTCTGGGCATGTCCATGAACAACCTGTCGCTGTTCGGAATCGTGCTGGTGATCGGTATCGTGGTGGACGACGCCATCGTGGTAGTGGAGAACGCCGTGCGCCTCATGGCCGAAAAGGGCTGGGACGCCCACAAGGCCATCAGTGAGGGCATGCTGGAAGTGACCGGTCCCGTGATCGCCACCACCCTGGTGCTGCTGGCGGTGTTCGTACCGACGCTGATGATGCCGGGCCTGACGGGCCTGCTCTACAAGCAGTTCGCCACTACCATCTCGGTGGCCACGGTCTTTTCGTCCATCAACGCCCTGACCCTCAGCCCCGCGCTGTGCCGATTGCTGCTCAAACCGGCCTCGCCGCCGAAGTTCTTCCTGTTCGTGTGGTTCAACCGGATCATGGACAAGGCCACCGACCGGTTCACCACATCGGTGACGGGCATGCTGCGCAAGAGTTTCATGGTCATGGCGATCTATGGGGGTCTGTGTGTGGCGACCTGGTTCGGTATTTCCTCGTTGCCGGGCGGGTTCCTGCCGGACGAGGACCAGGGCTATTTCTTCATGAATGCCCAACTGCCCGACGGGTCATCGCTGGATCGTACGCACAAGGTCATGGACGAAGTGACATCGATGCTGCAGGAAACGCCGGGGGTGGCGAAGTTCGTGGTCATCGGCGGCTTTTCCCTGCTGGACGGCGTGGCGGCCACCAACAGCGGCATGGCCATCGTCACCATGGACAACTGGAGTGATCGGCCGGGGAAGGACCTGCACGTCAATACGGTGATGCAGAAACTGCAGCGGAAACTCTTCATGATCCAGGAAGCCCGTGTCTTCAGCTTCCTGCCTCCGCCCATCATGGGCCTGGGGACGGCCGGCGGTTTCACCATGGAACTGCAGGACCGGGGTGGCGCGGGCATCAACCGGCTACAGCAGGCGGCAAATGACATGGTGACCGAGGGCAACAAGAGTCCCCTGCTGACGCGGATGAACCAGAACTTCCGGGCGGGCGTGCCCCAGCTTTTCCTGGACGTCGACCGCACCAAGGCCCTGGCCTACAAGGTGCCGCTGGACAGGCTGTTCAGCACACTGGGTACATCACTGGGCTCGGCCTACGTCAACGATTTCAACCTTTTCGGCCGCACCTGGAGGGTGCAGGTCCAGGCGGACGAGGCCTACCGCGCCCAGCGCGAGGACGTGGGCAGGATCGAGGTGCGCAGCGACCTGGGCTATATGGTGCCGCTGGACGCGGTGGCCACGGTCCGTGACACGGTGGGGCCGCTGTCCATCAACCGCTTCAACCTGTACCCGGGATCCACGGTGACGGGTTCACCCACGCCGGGCACGTCGTCGGGCGAGGCACTGGCCGAGCTGGAACGCATAGCGGCACGGGTGCTGCCTCCCACCATGGGTTACGAGTGGTCGGGTGTGACCTACCAGCAGTTGGCGGCGGGCAACATGGCGCCGATCATCTTCTCGCTGGCCTTCATCTTCGTGTACCTGTTCATGGTGGCCCAGTACGAGAGCTGGACCGTGCCGCTGTCGGTGCTGCTGGCGGTGCCCATGGCCATCCTGGGTGCGGCGATCTTCACCATGATGCGGGGCATGGACAACAACATCTACACCCAGATCGG
>QNDV01000489.1 GCA_003646045.1 bacterium | reverse complement strand
CGGCGTGTCATTCAGGTCGATCTGGGACAAGGCCTTGCCTAACCCCTGCAGGTGGCAGTGGCTGTCGGCCAGGCCGGGGATCACCACGGCACCGGCCAGATCCACTACGCGGGTCAGTCCGCCCACGGTGGCCAGGGCCGAAGTGTCATCGGTGATGTCTACAATGCGGCCCGCCCTGATCACCAGCGCCGTGGCATCTCCCCTTTCGTCATCGTCCAGTGTAATGATCCGGCCACCATGCAGAACCAGGTCCGGTGTGGTGGCGGGGGTGCAGGCGATGAGTCCCAGCAGGCAGACAAGTACAGGCAGGAACGGCAGGCGGCGCATGATCTCCTCCGACGTCTGATAAGGGCGGGACATGATGGGGCTGTCACCCTACACTACCGCACATGGTCCCGGGGAAACAAGGAGGGGGATATGCTGCACCAAGCCATCAACGACCTGGCGGGGACACCGTCGGCGGTATCCGCCCTGGTGGTGGGCATGGATGACGACGCCTGGCGCTGGAAGCCCGACGATACAAGCTGGTCACTGCTGGAGATCGTCCATCACCTGCGGGACGAGGAGCAGGAGGATTTCCCCCTGCGGATCCGCCTCACCCTGGCGGACCCGTCCCAGCCCTGGCCGCCCATCGATCCCGAGAACTGGGTGGTGGGCCGCGGCTACAACCTGACCGAGCCCGCCGACGTGCTGCACGACTTCGTGCAGATGCGCCGGGAGAATGTCGCCTGGTTGGGCAGCCTCGATCAACCGGCCTGGGATAATACATATGACCACCCCCTGGCCGGTGGCCTGAGCGCCCGGCGGCTGCTGAACTGCTGGCGGGCTCATGACCTGCTGCATCTGCGCCAACTCCTGCATCGGCGCTGGCAGTTACTGGAAAAAGACGTCGAGCCGGGGGAACTGGATTACGCCGGACGCTGGTAGCTGCGAAGGGACCGCACCGTGACCGACACCTTTGCCGCCCGGGTCCTGGCCGCCGACGCCGTCCTGCGCGACGCCGTGGATGTCCTGCGCTTCACCGACCCGGTAACCCACGTTACCAATCCCCTTCAATACGCCTGGGACCTGCACCGTTCCTGGATCGAGACCTGGGGCGCGTCGCCGCGACGGGTACTCATGATGGGCATGAACCCGGGACCCTGGGGCATGGCCCAGACCGGCGTTCCCTTCGGCGAGGTGGCCACGGTCCGGGATTGGCTGGGGTTGCGCGGCGAAGTGCAGGCGCCGGCGGGGGCTCATCCCAAGCGTCCGGTGGAGGGACTGGCCTGTCCACGCAGTGAGGTGAGCGGTCGTCGCCTGTGGGGCTACTTTGCCGAGCGCTTCAAAACGCCGGACGCGTTCTTCGCCGACCACTTCGTCATCAACTACTGCCCCCTGGTCTTCTGCGAGGAGACCGGTCGCAACCGCACCCCGGACAAACTGCCCGCGGCCGAATCGGCACCCCTGTTCGCAGCCTGCGACGAACGTCTGCGGACGCTGGTGGATCTCTATCAACCCGAATGGGTGGTGGGTGTCGGCGGTTTTGCCCAGCTGAAGCTGAAGCAGGTGCTGGCTGATCATCATATGCCATTACGCCACGGCAAGTTGCTGCACCCGAGCCCGGCCAGCCCGGCCGCCAATCGCGGGTGGGCCGAGGCGGCGGAAAAGCAACTTGTTACCCAGGGAATCTGGTCGGCGTAAACGGCGGTAATCATCGCCAGAGTCAATTCCTGGCGGCCAGCTCCTGCAACGAAACCACGCCCGGCAGGCCCTTCTCCAGGGCCCGAATCCCGTCCACCGCCGCCTGCGCTCCCGACAGGGTCGTGATGCAGGGGATGTTCCGTCCGCGGGCCTCGCGCCGTATGGCGGCCTCGTCGTAACGGCTGCGCTGGCCCAGGGGCGTGTTGATCACCAGTTGCACGTCGCCGGCGGCGATGGCCTGCCCGATATCCGGCGTGCCTTCGCCCACCTTGGCCACCGCTGTCGCCGTCACGCCGTGATCGGACAGATGACGCGCCGTGCCCCGGGTGGCGATCAGGTTGAAGCCCAGTGCGGCCAGGTCCCGGGCCACCGGCACCAGTGCCTCCTTGTCCCGGTTGTTCACGCTCAGGAAAGCCGTACCATCCAGGGGCAGACCCTCGCCCACGGCCAACTGGGCACGACAGAAGGCCTCGCCGAAATTGCGGCCGATGCCCATGACCTCGCCGGTGCTTTTCATTTCCGGCCCCAGCAGGTGGTCAGTGCGGGGGAAACGGCGGAAGGGGAAGACCGGTCCCTTGACGTATACGATGTCCGTGGCGGGCGCTTCGACCACGCCCTGGTCCCGCAGGGATTCGCCCAGCATGCAACGTGTGGCCACCCGGGCCAGGTCGATGCCCGTGGCCTTTTCCAGGAAAGGCACCGTGCGCGAGGCGCGCGGGTTGATCTCCAGTACGTACACGCGGCCACCCACACTGGCGAACTGGATGTTCATCAGGCCGATCACGCCCAACTCCAGGGCGATGCGGCGGGTGTGGTCGCGCATGGTGGCTATCTCGTCGTCGGTGGCTTTCCAGGGCGGGTAGACGGCGAAGCTGTCCCCGCTGTGGATTCCCGCTTCCTCGATGTGCTGCATGATGCCGCCGATCAGTACCTCCGTGCCGTCACACACCGCATCCACGTCGAATTCCACCGCGTCCTCGAGAAACTGGTCGATGAGCACCGGGTGGCGACCGCTGATACGTGCCGCTTCGGCGAACCACCGACGCAGCGAATCCGTGTCGTAGACCACCCTCATGGCCCGGCCTCCCAACACATAGCTGGGCCGCACCATTACCGGGAAGCCGATATCCCCGGCCACCTGCACCGCGTCGTGGACCGTGCGTGCGCTGTCGCCTCGGGGGAAGGCGATGTCCAGGGCCGTCAGCAGTTCACCGCAGCGGTCGCGGTCCTCGGCCCGGTCGATGGCCTCGACCCCGGTTCCCAGCAGGGGCACGCCGGCGTCAGCCAGATCACGGGCGAGGTG
>QNDV01000488.1 GCA_003646045.1 bacterium | reverse complement strand
CTGGATGATGCAGCCCACGCAGATCACCGCCGCATAACGTTCCGTCTGCACGAATCGTTTGGCCGCGATGGGAATCTCGAACCCGCCGGGTACCCAGGCCGTGTCGATGTCGTCCTCGCTTACGCCGTGTCGTCGCAGACAGTCCAGCGCCCCGTCCATCAGTTCCCGGGTAAAGAAATCGTTGAAGCGGCTGGCGACCACGGCGATCTTCTTGCCCCGCGCGTCGAACTTGCCCTCGAAGTTGCGGCCCATTTCGTCTCTCCTTTACAGGTGGTCCAGTATGTGGCCCAGACGGGCCTTCTTCGTCTGCAGATACCTGGCATTGGTCAGATTCGGCTCTATTTCCAGGGGGACCCGGCCCACGATCTCCAGGTTGTAGCTCTCCAGGCCCACTATCTTGCGAGGGTTGTTGGTCATCAGGCGCATGCGACGCACCCCCAGGTCCCGCAGGATCTGGGCGCCGATGCCGTACTCCCTGAGGTCCGGTGCGAAGCCCAGCTGGGCGTTGGCATCCACGGTATCGGCGCCCTGGTCCTGCAGGTTGTAGGCCTTCATCTTGTTGACCAGCCCGATGCCCCGCCCCTCCTGGCGCATGTAGAGGAAGACGCCGTTGCCCTCGTCCTCGATGGCCTGCAGGGCCGCGGCCATCTGTTGTCCACAGTCACAGCGCCGGCTGTGGAACAAGTCGCCGGTCATGCACTCGCTGTGCACCCTGACGAGCAGCGGCTCCGTGGCCGAGACCTCGCCCTTGACCAGAGCCACATGGGTGGCAGCGTCCACGCTCGTGCTGTAGGCCACCATGCGAAACTCGCCGAAGTCCGTGGGCAGGGGTACTTCCGCCTCGCGGACCACCAGGCGTTCGTGGCGACGGCGCCAGTGGATCAGGTCGGCGATGGAGACCAGCTTCAGGTCGTGTTCGGCGGCTATTTCGCGCAAACGCGGCAGACGGGCCATGTCTCCGTCCTCGTCCATGATCTCGCACAGCAGTCCCGCCGGGTACAGGCCGGCTGTCTCGCACAGGTCCACTACCGCCTCAGTGTGGCCCGCTCGCTTGAGCACCCCGCCGGGCTGGGCCTCCAGGGGAAAGATATGGCCGGGTCGCGCCAGGTCCCCCGGCCCACTGGACGGGTCGATGAAGACCTGCACGGTCCGCGCCCTGTCCGCCGCCGAGATACCCGTGGTGACGCCCGTGGCCGCGTCGATGCTCACGGTGAAGTTCGTGCCGAGGCTGGCGGTGTTGCGCGCCACCATGGGTTGGATTTCCAGCTCGCGCAGACGTTCCCCCGTGGCCGCCAGGCAGATCAAGCCGCGTCCGTACTTGGCGATGAAGTTCACGTTCTGGCGCGTGACCTTCTCGGCCGCCACGATGAAGTCACCCTCGTTCTCGCGATCCTCGTCGTCCACCACGACAATGATCTCGCCGTTCTGCAGGGCTGCCAGGGCTTCCCCGATGGTGTTCATCCCGGGTGTGTCGCTCATGTCCGTCCTTTCGGGCTCAGACGCCCAAAGCCGCGGGCCAGCAGGCGGTCCAGCAGCGGTGAAGCAGCGGTATTACCGGCACCCGGCAACAGCGCTCCCTCGCCGGTGCGGGCCGCCTTGACCAGCACGTCCATTTCCAGATTCACGGGTCGTCCCATGCGCAGATCAGCGAAGGCGGTTTGCCGCATGGTATGGGGAATGAGATTCACGGTGAAACGATCGGTGTGGGGCCCGGCATCCACCGTGAGGCTGACGCCGTCCACGGCCACCGAACCCTTGGGGGTCAGGAAGCGGGCCAGTCCGGTTGCCAAGCCCACCGTCAGGTAGAGGCTACCGCGGGTGTGGCGCAGGCCCAGGACCTTGCCCGTACCGTCGACGTGGCCCTGGACCAGATGACCGTCCAGGGGGTCACCGGCACGCAGGGCCGGTTCCAGATGCAGTCGCTCGCCACGCCGCCAGTTGCTCAGGGTGGTCAGGCGGCGGGTCTCGGCAGCGGCATCCACCGTGAATACCTGGCCGCGCCGGGCGGTCACCGTCAGGCAGATACCCTGGACCGCCACCGATTGGCCCACTGCCACCTGCGCCGCGGTATGCGGCGCCCGGATGGACAGGCGACCATGGCCACCGGCGAAGGTCATGCTTTCGAGGCGGCCGATCTCATGAATTAGTCCCGTGAACACCATGCCCCCCTAGATGGTGACCTTGGCCAACATGGCCGCGAAGTCCTGGCGATCAAGCACCGTCAGCAGATCATTGCCCACGCGCTCCGCACGCGTCAGACTGAAGACCGGATCGTCTGGTCCCGCGGCGGGGAAAGCGTGGGGCCAGTCCACACCGCTGCCCAGGACCACCGGCGCCTCGTAGCGCAGCCAGCGATCCACCAGACCGGCCGCAAGGAAGGAGGCAGCCAACCGCGGGCCACCTTCGATCATCACGGTATGGATGCCCCGCTCGGCCAGAGTGGCCAGCAGGGCGACCGGGTCCACATGGCCGCGGGCCGTGGCACATGAGACAATCTCGCCCCCGTCAGCCTCTACGCGCGAGGCATCCCCTGCTTCCGGTCCGGCGAATACCAGGTAGCTGTCCGCCGCCAGGCCGCCGTCCCAACTGAGGTCCGTATCCACATATCCCGGCAACGGATCGCTTTGCGGTACCTGCGACTCGCCCGCCACCAGGCGTCCGTCCAGGCGCGGCCGGTCGGCGCGCACGGTACCCTCGCCCACCAGTACGAGATCAACCCTGCGGCGCCAGCGATGCACGTCCTGCCGGGCCGGTTCACCCGTCAGGTACACCGGCTGCGGCGGCGCATCGACAGCGGACCGGGGCGCAAAACGCCCGTCCAGACTGGTAGCTGTCTTGAGCAGGACCCAGGGTCTACTGAAACCGTCGGTGGCTGCGAAAGGCCAGACCAGTTCCAGGGCCTCGGCAGCCCCGGTGCTACAGTCCACCTGCAATCCACGCTCGCGCAGCCAGCGGCAGCCGCCGCCCTTCACCCGGGGGTTGGGATCG
>QNDV01000487.1 GCA_003646045.1 bacterium | reverse complement strand
TCGGCGACCTGGAAGTCTTCAGTTTCCACGCCACCAAGTTTCTGAACACCGCCGAGGGCGGCGCTGTGGTCACCAACGACGACCAGCTGGCCAAGCAGGTCCGCCTGATGCAGAACTTCGGTTTCACGGGGCTAGACAAGGTGGAGGCCCTGGGCGTCAACGGCAAGATGAACGAACTGGCCGCCGCCGTGGGTCTGACCTCGCTGGAGCACCTGGACCAGTGGGTCGGCGTGAACCGGCGCAACCGCGCCCTGTGGACCGCGGCCCTGGCGCCGCTGCGCGGCATCACCCTCAAACGCTGGGGCGACGGCGAGCAGCGCAATGACCAGTACATAGTGACCGAGGTGGACGAAACGGTGGCCGGCCTCACCCGCGACCATCTGGTAACCGCCCTGCGCGCCGAGAACATCCTGGCGCGGCGCTACTTCTATCCCGGCTGCCACAACATGGAACCGTACCGCAGCGAAGCACCCACCGGGGGCTGGCGGCTGCCCCACACCGACCACGTCTGCCAACGCGTAATGGTCCTGCCCACCGGGACGGCCGTCACGCCGAAGGATATCACCCGCATGGCCGCAGTCATGGCGCGCATCCTGGACGATGCCCCCGCGGTCACCGCGACATTGCAAGCGAGGGAGAACCAATCATGAGATCGCACGGACGCGGCACCACCGCCCAACTGACCTTGACTGCCGCTGGCTCGCCCCGTTATCCGGAAATCGTGTTTGCGGGCTGCGGCGGCGCTACGGCCCGCTTCACCTGTGACGAGCCCACCACCGTTCCGGGTCAGGCCGTGGACAGCATGACTCTCGAGGCGTCGCACCTGGCCCGCATGCCCGAGGCCCGGCGTCGCCAACTGCTGCGCGAGTGCCGCCGGTTGCTCAAGCCCGGTGGCCGCCTGTGGGTCGAGGTGGGTCCGCGGGACGACCAGTACCCCCGCGCAGAACTGCACCGCGCCGCCTGGTCCTGCGGCTTCGAAGCCTGGGTGCGTTTTGCCGCCGGCCGCGCCGCGCTGTCAGTGCCCAGCCCCCGTCCCGCTGAGCACCCTCTCGTGAGCATCCTCATTCCGGCTTTCAAGAGCACCGATTTTGCCGCCACCCTGGACAGCGCCCTGGCCCAGAGCTGGCCGCGCTGCGAGATCATCGTGGCCGATGACAGTGCGAACGGGGAAGCCGACAACACCATCGCCGATCTGGTCGAGTCGCGCCGGGCGAACCTGCGCCCCGGCCACGGAATGCGTTACATCAGGCACGCCGCCAATGTCGGCGGACGCCGCAACTACCTGGGCCTGTTCGCCGAGGCGCGCGGCGCCTACATCAAGTTCCTCAACGACGACGACATCCTGGCCCGGGATTGCGTATCCCGCATGGCGCTGGTGCTACGGGATCACTCCCAGGTCACCCTGGTGACCAGCTATCGACGTCTGATCGACGCGGCGGGCGCACCCCTGCCCGACGAGGCCTTCAACCAGCCGGTGCTGGATCGCGATGCCATCATCGACGGCCGCGGCCTGGCCACCTTCGTCCTGAGCCGCATGACCAACTTCGTGGGCGAGCCCACCACCACCATGTTCCGCCGCGCCGACATGGTGGACAACGAGCCCCACATGATGAGCTACCACCGCCGCTCGGCCCGGCGCAACGGCGACATGTCCATGTGGACCACCCTCATGTCCCGGGGCGACGTGGCCTGGCTGGCCGCTCCCCTGAGCAGCTTCCGCCAGCACGCCGATCAGGTGCAGCGCAGCGAGCATTTCCTGGCCGAAGCGCGCCAGGCCTGGGCCGAACTTGTGCAGGACGCCCGCGATACCGGTCTCATCGCACCGCTTTATGTCGACTTCGTGAAGGCTGCCGCTCCCCTGAACGGCCACGACGATCCCGAGGCTCTCACCGACCGGGCCGAGGCCTTCTACGCCGCCGACGACCGGATCGAGTCACGACGCCTGCTGCAGATGGTATTGGAGGGTTATCCGGATCACACCCGGGCCCGGGTCGACCTGGCCTGCATCGATTGGGAAGCACAGCAGAGCGAGGACGCCGTACTGGGCGCCATGCTGGCAGTGACCGGTGGCTCGCCCACCGCTACTTCGGTTGCCAATCTGCGGGACATGCTGGTGGCCGTGGGCCGCCGCGACGAGGCCGGCGCCGTCACCGATGCCTACACACCGGTACCCGCGGGATCACGCGGTGGACCGGTGTAGCAACAGACCTAATCCCCGCTAGTCAGAGAACTCGTCTCGAACCACGCCAGTCCGCAATCCGGACAGGCGAAACCTTCGAACCTGAGACTCTGGAACAGCGCCGTGGCCTGGACATCGGGCGGGTTGTCGGACGATGCCTCGGGATAGAACACCACCCCCGGCGCACCGCCGACGATCTGGCCCACGATACTGGGCGCACCACATCGCACGCACTTGCCGTTGGCAACATTCCGGATGGAAGTTGAATCGGTCCCCATATGCTCCCCCGCCTCTGCTATGCAATTATTCAGTAGGATGTGAGATGGGAGGACAATAGCAGCATGTGACTGTTTTGCGATACTTTTTCACCAAGAATATCTACGGATCAGGCCCGCTGCGGCGCACCACTCATACGGTCCCAGGCCGCGGTCAGTTCACCGTGACGGGGATCCGCGGCGACGTCGGCATCACGGCAGGGAAAAAAGTCGGGGCCCACCCGCTCCCAGCCGTCAACACCGTGTACCGCCAACCACCGGGTCAGTCGCCCGTGGACTTCCCCCGGCGCCGCACACAACTCTTCGTAGGCAAGGGTGAAGCTGCGCTGCGCCGGCATGGCCTCCAGGGCGTCGGTTACCGCCTGCCGGGTATGCCAGACCTGTCCCGCCACCTGGTCCACCGGCCGCAGATGCCTGAGTTGGTCGTACTGCGGCGGCCGGAAGCTGTACCAGTCCGATTCGTCGCCATAGAATTCGCGGCGCACTTTCAGCAGCGAGCCCATGATACAGACCGGCTCGCGGATGACATGGATGAACAGGGC
>QNDV01000486.1 GCA_003646045.1 bacterium | reverse complement strand
GGTTACCACATCGCCATGCGCGATCTGGAGATCAGGGGTGCCGGCAACCTGCTCGGAGAGGAACAGCACGGCCACATGGAAGCCATCGGCTTCGATCTCTATTGCCGTCTGCTGGAGGAAACCGTGGCGGAACTCCAGGGCGGCGGCGGCGTTGCACCGCTCGAGGTGAAGGTCGAACTTCGCCTCGCAGCCTACCTGCCCGACGATTACGTGGGCGACGCCCAACACAAGATGGACCTGTACCGACGGGTGGCCCGGATCCGCAAGTCCGGCGCCTGCACACGGATGCGGGACGAGTTCCGCGACCGGTACGGGCCGCCGCCGCCGCCCGTGGAAAATCTGCTGGGCATCCAGCACCTGCGGATCATGGCGGGCCGCCTGGGAGTCGAGGAGATCCGGGGTGGACGCACGGGGCTGGATTTCTTTTTTTCTGGCGGCCACGAACCGTCGCCAGTTATCATTCAGGGTTTGATGGAATCCGGGCTGCCCGGACTCCAGTTCAAGGCGGTCGAACAATTCGTCGTCAAGGTGCCCGCGGACCGCGCAGAGCACCTGGCAGTAGCGACCGCCGTTCTCATGAGACTGACAGAGCTGACCGAACGGCTTGCAGTCTGACAAGGCTTGCAGTCTGACAAGGAGTGATCATGTTCCCGAATCCCACCTCGCGCACTGTTCTCACACTGGCCGGCATGGCCGTCTTCCTCCTGGCCGGCCTGACGGGCTGCGGCGGAGGCCAGGATGATCCCCTGCTCGCGGATGTCGGCGGGGTGGAGATCCACGGCTCCATGTACGAAGAGCGCTTGGCGCTGTTGGATCAGGGCGAGTTGCCCAAGGACGAGGTGGGCCGGCCGCTGGACATGTCGCTGCCCGCTGCCAAGTCGGAATTCCTGACCACCATGATCAACAAGGAACTGATGGTGGCCAAGGCCACCCAGTTGGGTTTCGCCGACGAACCCCGCATTGCCGCCGCCCACAAGTCCATGCAGAGCTACGAGGCGGGACTGGCCATGAGCCAGGACGTCATCAACGCTCCGGCCGGCGAGGTCAGCTTCGAGGAGTTCGACGCGTTCTACGAGCGTTTGGGCGAGTCGCGGCGCTGCAGTTACATCGTGGTCAACTTCGAGACCGAGGCCCTGGCGGCCCGGGACATGGCCCGGGCGGGCGCCGACTGGGATGACGTGGTGGATCGCTACCACCAGGGTGATATCCCCACGACGGGCGTGATCGAGGTCACTGTGCCCTGGGGCCGGTTCGACAGGACCTTCGAAAAGAACCTGTTCGCCACCGAGGAGGGCGGCGTCTCGGACCCGATCCATACCGACTACGGCTGGTGGATCGTGCGGGTGGAGGAGATCACCCAGGGCGACAAGCCCGACAAGGAGCTGGCCCGGGCCGAGATCCTGGACCTGATGCACCGGCGCAAGATGATGACCATGCAACGAGACTTCCGGAACGAGATGTACGCCAAGTACAAGGTGGAGTTCAATGACGATGCCCTGGAGATAGTCTGGACGGCATTGCCCGAGGACGAGTTGATGATCGATACCCTGACGGACAAGCCGGTTCCGCAGGATGAACTCGCGGATCTGGATATCGCGGCGAGGGATCTGGACCTGCCCTTCTATTCCTATGAACTGGACGGTGAAATCCGGGCTACGTCCATCGGTGACTTCAAGAATACGTATGACCGCTCGAACACGTTCGAGCGCCCCAAGCGCGAGAAGATGGTTGGTGGTCTCATGACCAGTATCCAGCAGACCATCGCCCACTTCATCATGGATGCCGAAGCCCGCGAAAGAGGCTACTACGAGCGCGTCGACGTGCAGGCCAAGGTGCGTAAGAAGCTCGAGGAGATCATGGTCACCAGCCTCTACGGTGAGGTCGTGACCATCGACGAGAAAGTGACCATGGAGGATATCGACGCCTACTGGGCCGAGAACAGCGACCGCTTCCGGACACCCGAGACCCGTTCCGGACGCCTGATCATCGCGGCCAGCGAGGCCGAGGCCGTGGCGGCGCGACAGGAGATCGTCGACGGCAGGCTGTGGCGGGAAGTCGTCCAGCAGTATGGCACGGACAATGCCAACAAGAGCCGATCCGGTAAATTTGACAATGTCAACGAGTGGGCCACAGGTAGCGTCGCCGAAGCCCTGTTCAGCCTGCCCGAAGGTGAATTGAGCCAGGCCTTCGACGCCGGTGACGGGCGCTATGCCATCGTCAGGTGCGACCGGATCCTGCCCGGCAAGCCCGGGGACAAGGATTCGCTGTACGAGCAGATAGGCCAGTCCATCAAGTCCCGCCGCAAGGAGGACCTCTTCCTGTCGCTGCTGGCCGATTGGGAAATCGAGTTCGGTGTCACGCGCTACGACGAGAATCTGGAGAGTCTCAAGTCCTGGCGGGAGTTGACCTATGAAGAAGCGCCGGGGGCACCTGTTGAGCGTCACTAGGGTACTGGTTTGCCTGCTGCTGCTGGCGGGATCCTGGGCGGTTGCCACCGCCCAGAGTGAGCCCGAACTCGTGGACCGCATCCTGGCGGTGGTGGACGAGGAGGCCATCCTGCAGAGCGATCTTGACCGCGAGGTCGAGTTGTACCGCATGAACCAGGAGTACGCGGAGCAGGAAATCTCGGCGGATACCCCCGAGTTGCGGCGCGAGATGCTGGATCGGCTCATCGAAGCCAAGCTAATAATCGCGGCGGCCAAGGCGGCGGACATGTCCGTGGACGAGGAAGCCGTGGAGCGCAGTGTGAGCCAGCGCATCGACCAGTTCGTCGAGCGCTTCGGCTCCCACGAGGCCTTCGAGCGTGAGCTGATCCGCAGCGGCACCAACGAGTCGGATTTCCGTGAGCGCATGGCTTCCCAATTGCGGGACGACCAGTACATGAGACTGGTGGTGGGCAGGTTCATCCGCCCCGGCATCGAGGTCATGGAGAACGACGTCCGCGAATACTACCTGGCCCACCTGGACGAGATGCCGGTGGAGCCGGACAGTCTCACCCT
>QNDV01000485.1 GCA_003646045.1 bacterium | reverse complement strand
TCTGGACCACGCCCCGCGGCGAGTTCGAACGCCATCTGCGCTGGTTCCGCGATACGGGCACCCCGGGCTCGATTTCCGAGATGAGCAGGTTGGCCAGGTCCGGGGGATCAAGATGGTAGTTCGCGGCCACGGATGAGACCTCGCCCTCTTCACCGCCGCCACAGGCGGTCAGCATCAGGAGGGAGACCAGGAGTATGATCCGTTGCAGGTCCACTTCAGCCCTCCTAGAACAGCGCCCGTGCCGAGAGGTTGGCAAAGGTGCGGCTGTAACCGCTGGCGCTGGCAAAGCTGCTCTTTGAATATCCCAGTTCCACGGCGGCCAGCCAGCCCGGCTGGAAGCGCCAGCCCAGACGACCGGAGAGACTGCCCACGTTCTGTCCGTCAGAGCCGGTTTCCCGTTCGAAACCGAAGCCGGCATTCAGACGGTAGGTCATCACCCGCGTTCGTGTCGAGACCGAGGCTTCGAGACTGCTATTGCGCACCCAGTCCGGTGCCCAGTAGCCGCCGGGGTAGGGGGTGCTGTAGTCCATATAGGTCAGGACCGGTCCGATGGAGATTTCGTAGCGGCTGCTGCGGCGCCACTTGAGATACGCCCTGGCCCGCGAGCGATCGTTGCCGTCGCTGTAGTCGGCCAGGTCGCCGGCCAGGCCGGTGGACCAGCTGCGTCCCAGACGCCAGTCGCCCGACAGTCCCGCCTGTTCAAAATGGATGTGCCGGTCCAGGGCATAGAAGGTTTCCACGGCCTGGCTGGTGGCGCTCAGGTCCAGGCGCAGGCGGCTGACGGGCAGCCAGGTCAACCAGGCGTCGCCGCCGAGGCGGTTCCAGTCCAGTTTCTCGGTGCCGCCGAACAGGGGATCGGCGCTGCGGAACATGTCCAGCCATCCGTAGGCGTGCAGGGACCAGTTGCGGGCCAGGGCCGTCGCCAGGCCAGCGCCCAGGCGGGGGGCGGTGATAGCCGCCTGTTCGGGACGGCGGTACCAGGCCACCGAGGGCATGATCTGCAACAGCTTGTTGCCCGCCACGGTCAGTGCGCCGTGGGCACTCAGACGGGTGATGTCCAGATCATCCGAATCCCACGAACTGTCCAGGCGCAGGTCCAGGTGGGTGGTGTAGCCGTCCAGCACAGTCAACAGGAAATCGCCGGCCTGGCCGCGAGCGGGATGGTCGGCATCGTATTCGGTCTCGATGGTGCGCAATACCTCGTAGCCCTCGTGGAGACGGTTGTCCCAGATCAGGCTGCGGCCCAGGCCCATGCGAGTCTCCGGGTCACTGCTGTCCTCGGCGACGAGTTGGCGGTACATGGTCACCGCCTCGGGCTGGCGACCACTCCAGCTGGTGGCCAGGGCCAGGCCCTTGCGTACATCCCTGTTTTCCCGGTCGGGATGGCGGGCCAGGTAGCGTCGGAAATAGAAGATGGCCTTCTCGGCATCCTCGCGCCACAGCTTCTGGTAGGCGATTTCCTGGGCCACGTCGGGTACCAGGCGGGCATCGTTGGCCAGGGCTTCGAGGTATTCGGCCACCGCCTCGTGATGGCGATTCTGCCCGGCCAGCTCACGCGCCTGGGCCACGTTCTCCCAGGCCAGGTCGCTGTCGATGATGGTACTATCCGGACTATCGTCGGCAGCAACGGCCGGCAGCGCCACCAGCACGAGCATCGTCAGGAGTGTTGTCCTCGTAAGGGTCATGACTACTCCCGGATGGGCTTCCACAGCGTGTACTTGCGCTTCTGGCGGTTGACGTTCAGACCGGTCGGTGCGGTCAGCACCGTGATCACCGCCATCAGGATCCAGTAGACCAACGGGTAGAACGGCGCGACCAGGTAGTAGCGCAGCAGGCGGATATCGTAGCTGCGGTCCAGCATCACACCGATGAAGAGCTGGGCCAGACAGACCGTGGCGATGAGCATGCCCCAGAAATTTGGTATGGGGGAGGCGCCGATGGGCGGATAACCCAGGGAGTAGCTTGCGATCCAGACCAGGGTCAGGAAGACGTAGATATAGGCCCAGACCACCGACAGGCAGGCTTCGAACAGCACGGGCCAGAAGCGGCGGTGTCGCCATTGCATCAATTGACGCCAGTGGCGTTTCATGACCTGGCTCAGGCCCAGCGCCCAACGCCGGCGCTGCTGCCAGAGGCCGCCCAGGGACTGGGGCACCCGCATCCACATCACGGCCCGGGATTCATAGCGCACGTCCCAGTGTCTCAGTTGTAGCCGCCAGGTGAGGTCGATGTCCTCGGTGGCCATCTCCGGACTGTAGAGGCCCACGTCGTACAGGGCGCTGCGCCGGAAGATGCCCACCACACCGCTCATGGTCATGATGCGGCCCCAAACTCTCTGGGCCCGCCGCAACAGGGAGATGATGCTGGCGAATTCGATGGCCTGCAGCTTGGCCAGGAAACTGTCGCGGTTGACCACCCGCGGATTGCCCGTCACCGCTCCCACCCGCGGCGACGCGAAGTGGGGCACCATGTGGTCGAGGATGTCCGGCGCCGGTTCGGCGTCGGCGTCCATGACGAAGATCAGTTCGCCCGTGGTCAGGGGGATGGCGTCGTTCAGTGCCATGGCCTTGCCCTCGTTGACCTGCTTGCGCAACAGGCGCAGGCGCTCATCGCCGAGGTGGGGCAGGATCTGGTCCAGGGTCTCGTCGGTGGAGCAGTCATCCACTACCATAACTTCGAAATCGTCGTATTGGACCTTCAATACCGCGGCGATGGTGGCGCCGATATTGGCCACCTCGTTGAAGGCCGGAATGATGAACGAAACCCGCGGCCGGCGTCCGGCGGCGTAGAAGGCACTGTGGGTCTCGGGATTTCGCGACTCGCGCCGCGCCCAGAAAACCACCGCCGTGAAGATCCACATCATGCTGGACGACATGGGATACCAGGCGAAGAAGACCAGCAGGGTGAGGTAGACCCAGGACTGCTGGATGTCGACGACCAGTCCGAGGAGATCCATCAGTCGGCCACCTCTCCGCCCGGGGAGTAGACCTTGCGGCCTTCG
>QNDV01000484.1 GCA_003646045.1 bacterium | reverse complement strand
CTGTTGTCCGAAGGCATGACCGATCGCGAATCAGGTGTGCCGTTGCTGAAGGACCTCCCCCTGCTGGGCCTGCTGTTCAAGAGCACCCACAAACAGAAGACCAAGACCGAACTGGTGATCATGTTGACGCCGATGATCCTGGACGCGGACATCCAGGCCGGTCTGGTCCGCGACGGTGATGAGATAATCCGGGCGAGTTTCGACGAGCACCCGGGCATCGACGGCCGACCCGCGGACGATCAGCAGTGGGACGGGAGCGCGCCATGAGCGCCGAACGGGAGGGGATGACCATGACCGAAACAACCACCGATCTCGAGACCGCGGATCGGATACGCCCCGAGATAGCCGCGCGCATCGACAAGCTGCCGAGCCTGTCCAACGTGGTGGGCGATTTCCTGAAGCTGTCGACGGAGGAGTTCGTCACGGCCAAGGACTTCGAGAAGGTGATCTGCCGCGACCAGGCCCTGGTGGCCAGGCTGCTCAAGACCGCCAACAGCGGCAAGTACGGCAAGTCTCGCTCGATCAATTCCATCTCCGAGGCCATGGTTCTCATCGGCCTGGACAACATGAAACGCATCGTCTACGCCGTAAGCTCCGAGGGCCTGCTGCGCCAGGCCTTCAAAGTCTATCACTACCCCGGTCATGGTTTCTGGATGCACTCATTGGGGGTTGCCACTACCTGCCGCACCCTGGTGGAAGCGGCACCCACACGGGTCATGGACCCCGAGGCATCATTCGTCACCGGCCTGATCCACGATGTGGGCAAGCTGATCATCGACGACTTCCTGCCCGACACCATCGGCCGCGGCAAGGTGGAACTGGCCGACGAGGAAGCCGCGGCGGGGATGGACCACGCCGACCTGGGCGCCCACATCATGGCCTCCTGGAACATCCCCGAAGCTATCAGCGGGGCCGCCTGCTGGCACCACGACCCTGACGGCGCCGGTGACCACCGACCCGGAGCCCTGGCCCTCGCCATGTCCGACAGCATCTGCAACCTGTGGGGAGTGGGCACCGATGAGTTCATGAACCTGGGCGAGGATGTGGATCCGACGCAGTACGGCGAGGCCCTCGAAGCCCTGGGGATCTCCGCCGCTGGCCTGGAATCGATCCTGTTCGATGTGCGGCAGCGTCTGGTGGGACTGGAGGAACTGCTGGGCGACTAGCAGGCTGTTGGAAAATTCATTCTGGTGGCAGGACGTGCGTGACACCGGGAGGAGTTTTTCAACAGCCTGCTAGTGGACGTAACCCAGGGACTTCAGCTTGCGCACGTCCTCGTCCGACAACTCCGGTTCGATGGTCAACGAGTCCGGCAGGGTCACTACTTCGCGCCAGGCGGCCAGGATCCCGGCCAGTTCCCGTGCCTTTTCCGGATAGTCGGAAACGACGTTGTTCATCTCCCCCGTGTCAGCCGTCAGATCATAGAGTTCGGTGGTACCCTCGTCGTCAGCCACCACATATTTCCAGGGTCCCTGTCGCACGGCGTGTTTCTCGCCGTCCACCCATACACCGAATTCGTCGTGTGGCTCGTAGGGTATGCGGTACAGGAAGACCGGCCCCGCCGCGGCCGGCGGCATCCCGTCCAGCAGTGATCGCGCCAAGCTGCGTCCGTGGAACTCCATGCCGGTGGAGGACCAGCCCAGTAATTCGCGAATCGTCGGCACCACGTCGGCGATGCTCACCAGTCCCTCGTGCCGTCGTCCCGCCTGCACATGCCCCGGCCAGCGCACCAGCAGGGGCACGCGCACGGCTTCGTCGAAGATATGGGCACCGTGGTACTGGTAGCCCCGCTGCATCAGGCCCTCGCCATGGTCTCCCGTGATGATCACCATGGTGTTTTCAGCCAGCCCCAGCCGGTCCACCGCCGCGAACAGGCGGCGCAGCTCGTCGTCGGTGTAGGCAATCTCGCCGTCATACCCGCGCACCATGCGGCTTACCGGGTTGTCGGTTGCGGCGGGATCCTGGAAGCGTTCAGCATAGGCCCCCGGCGGATCGTATGGGTCGTGGGGGTCGAAGTAGTGGACGAAGAGAAAGAACGGCACTGCCGGATCCCGCTGCTCCTCGAGCCAGGTCACAGCCAGGTCGGTGGCGGCGGTGGCGCGGCGGTCGAAGCCGCCGGTTACCGTCTGACCCTCCCACTGGCGCCAATGGATGGAGGATCCGTTCTCGGGCAGGGTGTCGTTGTAGTGCTCGAATCCCTGCCCCAGGCCGAACTTGGCATTCATCACGAAGGAACTGAGAATCGCCGCCGTCCGGTAACCCCCGTCCACCATCATCTCGGCCAGGGTCTCGTGGCGATCCGCCAGCCGGACCGCGTTCTTCACCACCCGGTGATTGAGCGGCGAACGCGAAGTGAAGAGCGTCGCATGGGACGGCGCGGTGGCCGGAGCCGCCGCATAGGCCTGGGTGAAAACCGTGGCACCGGCCGCGAACTCCCGCAGGAAGGGTGTAGTGTCATGGGCATAACCGTACACGGACATATGGTCGGTGCGGGTGGTGTCCAGGGTGATCAAGAGGATATTCGGTGCCGGTTCCCGCTGGCGGCTACAGGCAGCCACTCCCAGAAGCAGCAGGCACAACAGGCCGATGGCGACAGCGTGGCGTCCGTTCATGATCAGACCCCGGGCCGGAGAATACGATGGTTGCCGAGGATCGGATTATAGGCCGTGGGAGTCGGACCACAACAGCGGATGCAGGGTCCGATCTCCCGGTCGGTGGATCGTGGTTACCGCACCGGTTCTACCTGGCCGGTTCTAGCGGACCAGGGTCAGCGCCCGCGTGGTGACCGCGCCTTCGAACACGAGGCGACTGTAGTACGTACCCGAAGCCACGTTGCGACCGGACTTGTCCCGACCGTTCCAGTCGACACCATGGCTGCCCTCGGGGCGCCACTCGCTCAGCAGCCGGACGATCCGGCGACCGGCGGCGTCGTAGATGTCCACGTGGACCACACCGTCGCGGGGCAGGGTGAAGTCGATACGGGTCCGCGGGTTGAACGGGTT
>QNDV01000483.1 GCA_003646045.1 bacterium | reverse complement strand
GCTGAATCTGTCACCGCTGTACCCCTGGGTATACGAAACGGCGGCCCGGGACAGCTTCGTTTCCATCGATAAGGCCCAACGGGTAATGGGTTACCAGCCGCGGTACTCCAACCAGGATGCCTTGGTGCGGAATTTCGAGTGGTACTTGGACCACACGGCAGATTTCGAGAACAAATCAGGGGTTTCGCACCGGGTGCCCTGGAAGCAGGGTGCATTGGGATTGGTGAAAAAGTTCTTCTAGGAGGATGGCGATGATCGCGGTGACAGGTGCGGCCGGTTTCATCGGCAGCAACATCGTCTGGGCGTTGAACCGGGCCGGCCGGGACGACATCATCGTCGTGGACGTCCATGCCACCGACGAGGGCAACGCCAACCTGGCGCCCCTGCGGTACGCGCGCTACCTGGCCAAGGATGAATTCCTGGCCGAGTTGGCGGCACCGGACTCGCCGCTGCAGCTAGAGACCATCTACCACCTGGGCGCCTGCAGCAGTACCACCGAGACCGACTGGGACTACCTCGCCGAGAACAACCTGGGCTACACCCGGTCCCTGTGCCGCCACGCCCTGGAACAGGGCACACGGTTCATCAATGCCAGCAGCGCCGCCACCTATGGCGACGGCAATCGGGGCTACAGTGACGACCACGACGGACTCGACGATCTCGAACCGCTGAACCTGTACGCGCGCTCCAAGCAGGAGTTCGACCTGTGGGCCCGCGACGAAGGCGTCCTCGACAAGATCGTCTGCTTGAAATATTTCAACGTCTACGGACCCAACGAATGGCACAAGGGCGACATGCGCTCCATGGTCTGCAAGGGCTACGAGCAGATCACGACCACGGGCAAGGTGTGCCTCTTCGCCTCGGACCGGCCCGAGTATCCCGATGGTGGTCAGCAGCGGGATTTCGTCTACGTGAAGGACGCCGTGGACATGACCATGTGGTTCGCCGATCGGCCCGCGGTGAACGGCATCTTCAACGTGGGCAGCGGCGAGGCCAACGATTGGAATCGTCTGCTGGGCGCCGTGTTTACCGCCCTCGGCCTGGAGCGCAACTTCGAGTACGTCCCCATGCCGGATCACCTCAAGGGCAAGTACCAGTACCACACACGGGCCGACATGGCGAAGCTGCTTGCAGCCGGCTACACCAGACCGCAGACCCTGCTTGAGGACGCTGTGGCCGAGTATGTGCAGCAGCACCTGGCAACCGGCAAACACCTCGTACCATGAGCGATCCCACCATCCTGCTACCTTCGCCATCGTCCGATCTGGTCGCTGGCCTCGTCCGGCTGGAGCAGGCCATCGACCGGGCCCGGCCCCTGCGCGGCAAACACCGTGCGACACTGCCGCGCGAAGTGGCAACCCTTTCGGAAATGCTGACTTACGAACGGGACAGCCTGCCACCGGACTACATGTCACGGCCGGCCCATCTGTCGGCCTACCTGCGCTGGTTCCTGCCCTGGAACATCTATCGCCAAGGGCGATTGCTGGCGGGGTTGCCGCTGGACCTGCCCGCCGAACCGCGCCTGCTGGACGTGGGGGCCGGCCCCCTGACCTTTGCCTGTGCGCTGTGGCTGGCGCGTCCCGAGTTGCGCGACCGGCCACTGCAAATACTGGCGGTGGACCGATCCGAAGCGGCACTGAAGGCCGGACGCCAGGTGTTGACCGAACTGGCCGGCGGCAAGCTGCCGTGGCGGATCGAGCTCCAGGGCCGGGCCGCGGGCGGACGCATGGGACCGCCCTGTGACCTGCTGGTGGCGGCCAACCTGCTCAACGAACTGGGGGGCGAGCGCGCGAGCCGCCGTCGTCGCGGTCCGGACCAGCAGGGAGACGAACGGCTGCTCGAAGCCTGGCAGAAGCAACTGGCACCGGATGGGCGCATCCTGCTGGTCGAGCGGGGGGTGCGCACCGCCGCGGCCCGGCTGGTGCGTCTGCGGGCGGCGGCTCTCGAACACGACTGGCAGGTGGTAGCTCCCTGTCCCCACGGTGAAGCCTGCCCCCTGCCGGGCAAGCGCAGCGGTTCGTGGTGCCACTTCGCCTGCGATACGGCGGGCATGCCCGCTTGGGTGGAGCGCATCGGTCGCAGTGCGCAACTGCCCACCGAGCGGGTCAGCCTGTCGTTCCTGCTGTTGGGACGTGGCGAAACGGCGGCGGCGGACCCGGATGTGGTGCGCGTGGTGTCGGACAACTTCGCACTCGACGGCGGCGGGCGTGGTCGCTATGGCTGCACCGCGGACGGGCTGGTGGTGCTGACCGGGCGGGGTCCTGTGGTGTCGGGTGAGCTGGTGCGGGTGAAACGGCCGGATCGGACGACGCGGGATCCAAGGTCAGGGGCGATGCTGCTGCCGTTGCCGGTTGGGGGTGGGGGGCGGCGGAGGCGGTGATTCCGGCCCTGACCCTGCCTGCCTTGGCACGCCATACCCCACCGTGCTAGATTAACCCGCCATCACAACCCGACGCCCATGCCCCGGAGCCCTTATGACCGCCTCCCGCCGCCTGCTGATCTGGCGCCTCGCCCTGCTCGTCCTGGCGGCCCTGACCGCCTGGATCCTGCTGCGCAACGCCTGGGTGGTGGATGACGCCTACATCACTTTCCGCACGGTGGACAACTTCCTCGGCGGCCACGGCCTGACCTGGAATATCGCCGAGCGCGTCCAGGTCTACACCCACCCCCTGTGGATGTTCATGATGTCCGGCGCGGCGGCGCTGACCGGCGGCGAAGTCTTCTTCACCAGCATCGTACTGTCGCTGCTGCTGTCCATGGGGGCCTGGGCTGTGCTGGCCTGGTCGCTGTCACCCGGCCTGCGGGAACGGCTGTGGCAACCGGCACTGCTGCTGCTGGTGATGGTGGCGGGCAAAGCCATCGTCGACTACGCGGGTTCGGGACTGGAGAACGCGCTGGCCTATTTCATCGCGGCGGTCTTCCTGGCCCGGTTGCTGACCTTCGAGGACACGGGCGATGTCCAGGCCGACCGCCGTCTGGGCGTACTGTTCCTGCTGGCCTGCCTGGCCTTC
>QNDV01000482.1 GCA_003646045.1 bacterium | reverse complement strand
TGCGGGCGTGGGTGTGGTGTACGAGAAGTTCGACGATGACTTCGGGACTGACAGCGACAGCTGGTATCCGGAGGTTTCGTTCTCGGTTTACTTCTAGGGCGCGCGAAGGCACATACCCCGGGTACGCCGACTGAAAATGAAGCTGCCCCGCACGAAAATCGGCGGGGCAGCTTCAAGAGCAGGCTGATCCGGACGATCAGCTCCCGATGTTCATTCCCAATCCGGTGGCCCCATTCTGACCCGCGCCACCACCGGGGCTCGCCCCGCCAATGCCGCCGCTTCCGGGCAGGCCAAGCGTATAGACAGGATTGACGACATCCGGTGCGGAGCCGGCATGCGTGTAGATGCCAATCGAGGGTCCGCCGGGACCGGCACCACCGCCACCACCTGATCCGCCCACGCCACCATCGCCGCCACTGCCGCCGTACCCGACGTCACCACTACATGCGAAGCCGCCCGAAGCACCGGAGCCGGCAATTCCACCGTTGCCACCGTTGCCACCGTTGCCGCCCGCGCCACCACTGCCGGACGTAAAGCGACAATCTGTGAAGGTGGGGCTGGCAGCATCGAGGAACACCGCAAAGCTACCGTATCCGCCCTGGCCAGCCGGACCCGCGGAACCCGCACCACCACCGGCACCGCCACCACCGCCACCATTGCCGCCGGAGCTCTCGGGGGGGAAGTTCTGCTGCCAGGCGCCGCCGCCGCCACCGCCGCCGCCGCCCGTGCCGTTCGTGCCGTTGCCACCTGTAAAGCCCCAGAGCGGAACCCAGTTGGAAGCGACGATCGAGCCGGAGTTGCTGCCGGCCGTGCCCGAGGGGCCGTTGGCACCAGGAGTCCCGTCGTTACCAGGAACCCCGCTACTTGGATTGGAGCCGCCGTTTCCGCCACCGCCACCGCTCCCGCCACCGCAGGATCCACCGACTCCTCCGATCCCGTTGTCGTTCCCGCTCTCCAGGCCACCGCGGCCACCCGCTCCGCCAGCGCAAACTCCACTGCCACCGTTGCCGCCCTCACCGTGTTCGTTGTTACAGTTGGCGGGCTCCCCCGGCGCGCCGTCGGCTCCGTCGATCCCCGGAGTGGCCGGAATACCGGGGTTACCAGACTGCGCGCTTGCCGAGATGAACTCACAGGTTGTGAAGCTGAGCAGGCTCGTGGAGTTGGCAGCAAACAGCCCGACGGAATTGCCGGAGATCCCGGCTGTTGCCTCGAGTTGCATGAGACGGATATCCGTGCTGCTGCTGATGTTCTCTGCGGTATGCACCGTTCCGGCGGGGGCCTGCGCGACCGACGGCGATGCTGTTTCGTCCCAGGCGCTGAGCTCGTCGCGACCGCCGAGGACATCGATCCCGTCGAGGAAGTAGACAGCCTCGACGTAGGTACCCGTTGCGACCAGCACGCTCTCCTTGCCCTGGGCAAGAGCGAGCGCGAGAGCCTGTGCGATCGTGGCAACCGGGGCGGCGGGACTGCCCACGTCCAGATCATTCCCCGCGGTCGAAACGAAGATCGCATCGAAACCAGCGATGATCTGGATCGTTGTCTCGGTCTGGGCTCCGTCGTTGTCGGTTACCCGCAGTCGCAGCGTGAACTCGCCGAAGTCGACGTAGGTATGTGAGACGCTTGCGATCGCGCCGGTGTTGCTGTCGTAGGTTCCATCGTCCTCGAAATCCCACTCATGCGTCACCACGCTGCCATCGATGTCACCGGTGACCGCGCTGAAAAGCGTCAGCTGGCCGGGAGCGACTGTCCCCGGATCGTTGATCGATGCGGTGGGCGGCTGGTTGCCATCGATCACGAACTGCACCGCGGCAAGGCCGTGCGCGCCATCATCATCGGTGACACGGAGCTTCGCGGTCACTGGCCCGGAGTTCGGGTAGGCAAAACTGGTGACGCCCGTGGAGGGATCAGACCAGTCCATTGCACCGTCGTCGGTGAAGTCCCATTCGTAGAGGACGATGTTTCCGTCGGCGTCCGTGCCGGAGCCGGTCAGCGGCGTCGGTACATTGCGATATAACGGCCCGGGCGGCGGTGTGATGCTCGCCACCGGAGCAATGTTCGTGCTGAGCTGGAGCAGCATGTTCGCGGCGACGACTTCTTCACCGGCACTGGTCAGCGTCGCAGTTTCTGTGTCATCGACGAAGCCCGGGTGCTGGGCGCGCAGGTTCGACAGGCCCACCGGTACGTGCACGATCGCGTAGTTCCCGGCCGCATCCGTTACCGCGACATACGAAGTCCCCTCGACGTAGACCAGGCTGCCCACGTGCGAGCTGGCATTCTCGCGCAGGACATTGCCCGAAACCGTGCCCGTGGGCACGAGATCGATGTCGACGATCGTGGTCTCGGCCAATGCCATCTGGAGATCGTCGCTGGCCGCGAGGTGATCGGCGAGCCGGCCCTCAAGCAGGTAACTACCCGGATCGACATCGTTGAACAGGTAGCGGCCATCCTCGTCGGTTACTGCCGTACGCAGGGCAGAGGGGCCTCTGGCAGCGGCCGGATCCTTCAGCGCCGCGCCGAGTTCGAGGACCGTCACCGCAACACCGTCGACCGCTGGCTGGAGCATCACAACCACGTTGGAAAGCGCCGCGCCTTCCGGGTTGCGCACCGTTCCCGTCAGTACCTGGGGCGTATCCTGCGGCAGCGGGTTCGTGGACTGGCCACCTTCATCACAACCAACGATGACCAGTAGTGCAAATAGCGTGTAGAGAAGTTTGGTGCGCATACAGGGGCCCTCCTAGCGGACGCGAACAAAGGAACGGGAAAGCACGCGACCGCCAACCTGAAGGCGCACGAAGTACACGCCCGAAGCAGCGGGACGACCGGACTCATCAATGAAATTCCAGGGAATCGTGAGTTCACCGGGCTCGGCACGTCCGGCCCACGAGTGAAGCCGACGACCACGCAGGTCATAGACGCTGAGTTCTACATCGCCGGCCGTACCAATTGCGAAGCCAAGGTTCACCGTGGAGCCTGCTGGGTTTGGCCAGGGTGAGATGATCCGGGCCGGGAATCCCGA
>QNDV01000481.1 GCA_003646045.1 bacterium | reverse complement strand
GTTGAGCAACATGGTCTCGGTATAGATCAGGGCCAGTCGACCGCCCTGCTCCCTGCCGGGCGTGGTGACCATCAGTCCCAGCGGCGCCGCCATCTGTGTCCAGACCAGGTAGTCGCTCCACCGGTCCGCCGTCGGCGACCACCGCCGCGTGGCTCCCCGATCAAAGCCGTTGATCCGCGAGCGGTCGCGCGGCGCGGTGTCTGTCGTTGGTCCGGTGTCGTCCCCGCCGGCCATCACACCCACCAGGAAAGTGGCCGCCGCCGCCGACAGGAGCCCCACCTCGCGGCCCGTGTCCAGATCCCAGGGATAGGGGTCCTCGGCGTACGCCGGCCCGGCAGCCGCCATCAGCGTCGTCAGGATCGGTGCCAGGAAGAGTAACCGCAGGTTCATGCCCGCATCCTACCACGTCCAGCGTTGATAAAGCGGGAGCCGGCCGCGGGGCCGGCTCCCTGTCCCCTTACCGGTCTGTCCCTACGCCTTGAACTCCACGCCCTGGGCCAGGTGGACCTCACCGCCCCAGTTGATGGTGTTGGTCTGACGACGCATGTAGGACTTCCAGCAGTCCGAGCCGCTTTCGCGACCGCCACCGGTCTCCTTCTCGCCGCCGAAGGCGCCGCCGATCTCGGCGCCGCTGGTACCGATGTTGATGTTGGCGATACCACAGTCGCTGCCCAGATAGCTGATGAAGCCCTCGCCCTCGGCCACGCTGTCGGTGTAGACCGCGGAGCTCAACCCCTGGGGCACATCGTTGTGCATCTTCAGGGCCTGGTCGAACTTCTTGTACTTCATGACGTACAGCACCGGCGCAAAGGTCTCGCTCTGCACGATGGCCGCCTTGTTCGCGATTTCGATGATGGTCGGCTGCACAAAGGTGGCCGCCCCGAAGGGCGCCAGCACTTTGCCGCCGTACAGCACCTTGCCGCCCTGTTCCTTGGCCGCCTTGATGGCCGCCTCGTAGTCCGCCACCGCACCCTCGTCGATGAGCGGTCCCATGAGGGTCCGGGGATCCAGGGGGTCACCGATGGCGACCTTCTTGTAGTTGGCCACCAGCTTCTTGACGAACTTGTCGTAGATCTTCTCCTGGATGATCAACCGCCGGGTCGAAGTGCAGCGCTGCCCCGCCGTACCCACGGCGCCGAAGAAGGCGCTGGCCAGGGCCCCGGTCAGGTCGCACTTCTCACTGATGATGATGGCGTTGTTGCCACCCAGTTCGAGGATCGTGCGTCCCAGACGTGCACCCACTATGCCGCCGATACGCTGGCCCATGCGGGTCGAGCCCGTGGCGCTGATCAGGGGCACGTCGTGGTCGTTCACGAGCTTCTCGCCGATGACCGAACCGCGGCCGATGGTCACACAGCTGACACCTTCAGGCAGGCCGTTGGCCCTGAAGACCTCGTTGGTGATGTTCTGGCAGGCGACTGCGCACAGGGGCGTCTTGCTCGACGGCTTCCAGACGCAGCTGTCACCGCAGATCCAGGCCAAGGCCGTGTTCCAGGCCCAGACCGCCACCGGGAAATTGAAGGCGCTGATGACGCCCACCACACCCAGGGGATGCCACTGTTCCATCATGCGGTGGCGGGGCCGCTCGCTCTGCAGGGTGGGGCCGCTCAGGTTGCGACTCTGGCCCACGGCGAAGTCGCAGATATCGATCATCTCCTGCACTTCGCCCAGGCCCTCGGTCATGATCTTGCCCATCTCCAGGCTGACCAGGGCGCCCAGGGCATCCTTCTTGGCACGCAGGGCCTCGCCCACCTGCCGCACGATTTCTCCCCGCAGCGGGGCCGGCATCTCGCGCCAGGCCAGGAATGCCTTCTTGGCCTGCTTCATGACCTTGTCGTAGTCGCCCTTGCTGGCCTGTTCGATCCTGGCCAGTACGGCACCCGTGGTGGGGTTCACCGACGTGATGTAGTCCTTGCTGTCGGCGAACCATTCGCCGCCGCAGTTTGCGCCCTTCATCTTCGCCTTGAGTCCCAGTTCGCGGAAGATGCGGTTCTTTGTCATTTTCGCCATGTTCGGATCCCCTTCCAGGGTTGCCCCGGATTAGTACTTCATCGACTCCTCGTGGCAGTCGATGCCCAGTGTCTTCAACTCGTCCAGTACAGGTTCGTAGATCTCGGGATGGACCGGCCGCAGCACGCCGCGCTGCGGCACCTTGCCAGCCAGGATCAGCCGCGCGGCGATGGCCGCGGGCAGGGAGACGGTGCGTGACATGGAACTGTCACCGTAGCGCAAGCCGAAGTCCACCAGGGTCGACGTCAGGCTCTCGTGGTGGTCATCCGCGGGGAACCAGGCCTTGAATTCGTGGCGGAGCACGACCATGTCCCGTTCGCCGGGATGGTAACCCAGCTTCTCCTGCATGATCTCGCCCAAGGCATCCAGGGGCGAGATACGGTCGTGTCCCAGGGGACGACTGGAGAACATGCCCAGCCAGTGCAGATTCCAGGGCGGCAGGCAGTCCGGCGACAGTCCCATGCGCTCGGCCGCGGCGACCCGCAGATCGTCGTCGGGACCGGCGTCCAGCAGGTCACGCATGTAGTCGGCATAGGTCATGCCCCGGCAGTCCCGCTCGTCCAGATCCAGCAGTCCGATCTTGCGGAAGCTGTACATGGAATTGCACCAGCCGATGTAACGCAGGGTGCCGCGGAATACCGACCGAACCTCGTCGCCCAGCCCGTAGATCTCACGGTACATCAGCGAATCACGGTTGGGGTAGGCCTCGAAATCCCCGACATCAGGTACGTTCAACAGGCGCATATCCCGAAACAGGCGCTCGGGAGCGACTTCCACCACGTGGTTGTCCCGCCAGTAGCGCGCCCCGTTGCGGCTGGCCAGCAGCACGCCCCGCGGCGCCCAGGAGAACTTGTAGCCGAAGGGGTTGTCCGCCGCCTCGGGAGCCGGCAGCCCGCCGCAGAACGAACGGAAGTGCCGTATCTTGCCGCCGCGCCCGTGGACATCGTCGATGATGCGCATGGCCGACATGTGATCGATACCGGGATCCAGGCCGATCTCGTTGAGTATGAC